>JACQHI010000042.1 GCA_016199105.1 Lentisphaerota bacterium
GCTCCGGCAAAATCCCAATTGCCCGTGCGACCATCGAGCCTACACGCAGGTTATCGTTCCCGACAAACTGGGCAAGCTGACCATGGCGGACATTCTCAACGCCAGCGGGCTTGCGGGCGACGCAGAACTCAATATCGAAGCCGAAGGCTACATCTATGCCGAACGCAGGGCGTGTGCCTGCGATCTTCTCCCGCCCGGTCGGTTCCTGCGCATCGGCCGGCATGAGGACACCTGCCCGGCGTGTCGACGCCCGTTGTATCCGTCCTTCCATCTTCACACCGCGGTGACGCCCCGGGTTCTGGGTGAGCGCGGCATGCGGACTCCGCTTGGCCGGCTTGCCGCCGGCGCCGTCCAATGCGTGATTATCACGTCTTCAACCCGCGGGGCTCTCGTTTTCGAAAGGAATGCAACATGAAGAACGCACCCACACTCGCAAATTTGGATTCGATCGTTCTCAATGAAGCGTCGGCGGCGCTGCTCGCTTCAGCCAAAAGCAGGGTCTCGAAGGATCTGTGGGGTCGCCGAATAATCGGCGAGTTGTCTTCTCTGTGCGCACTTTGCCAGGAGGCGCCTTATCGTCTCCGGTTGCTCCATCTAGATCTGGATGCCGGGCCGCTGCGGGTAATACTCGCGCTTCATTGTCCGGTCCCGCTTCGGCCAGTCGAAGGTGGTCCGCTCCGGCGCGCGGAATCGGCGATGTTGGGAATTGTTTACCCGCGCGAAGTGCTTCTGGGTCCATTGCCTGGAACGAGCTTCGTAACGATCCTTGAGCCCGGCGATGTCTTTCACCCCAATGTGGCCGCCATACGCCCGCAACAAATGTGCTTGGGGGCAACCATCCGGGGTTTTCCATTTTGTGAAATTTTGGTTTTGGCCTACGCCTCAATCGGGCTGCAAATTTGCACGGTCGATCGATTCGATCACGTCGGCGTACTGAATTCGGACGCCGCCCGTTGGTTCGAGGCCAATCCGGGCGTCATTCCCCTGACGCGCGAGCCCTTTCTCCGTGGGCCGCCGGCGTCGGTCGCGAACGAATCCGGAGCGGCCCAGGCGCGGGCCGGTGGAGTGCACTCATGAATCCCGAGCTCATCGCACACAGTCTCGAAGCCATTGGATTTACCTTCAATGACGGTGGTTTCCACTCGGGCGCACTCTCCGCCACCCTGGAACCGGACTGGCTTCGCCTTGAAACGCAAGCGCCCGGCCAGGGGGGTGACGGCGAGCCGTTTGCGGATATGAAACCCGGCCTTTGGAAACCGCTCGGTCCGGCCGGCTCCAGTAATGCGCATCTTGACGCCGTTCGACGCCTGAGTCAGCCAGCCGCCTTCGCGACGGAGCTATGGCGGGCCAAGGGAATGGCCGACTTACTCCCAGTAAGACAGGCATTCTTGCCTGTCATCCGGAACGTTGGGGGCCATAATGCGAATTGCTGGGCCGGCTCTGTAGCCGATATTCCATTGGCCGTTTTCGAGACCGAGCAGGACGGCCTGCAAGCCGCGCTCTCCGACGTCATCGCCTGGTTGCGGGCCGCGTCCGATGGATCCATTCCGACGATGTGGCGTCCGCCGGCGGCAGAGACGCTGGCGGAGTGGTTGCCGCCGGACGCGCGGTGTCTGCGTTGCGGCAGCATTCTGAAGACGCTTGAGTGTGAGACAAACGGCGGCACGACACTCGCGCTGCGTTGTGTGCTTACCGAGACCCGCATGGATTTCTCCGACAACCGGCGCGACTGGCTGCGCGCCACCCTGCTGGAATGGCAGACACGTTGCCGCATGGTTCGGCTCGCGCGGTCGGAGCAGCGCCTCGTGGCTGAGGCCGATCTCACCGGAGCGCCGCCGGACGTCATCGAAAATCTTTTGCGCGCGGGCCTCGACTGCCTGAAGGCGGCCCTTCCGCTGATCATTCCCGTGTTGGACGTCCTTCCGGATGTGGCGCTGGCCGATATCCCATTTCCCCGTCATCGGGCGATGGCGGGGTCGTCAGAAACAACAACCAAAAAAGGAGGATGCCGATGCAAACGCTAATGCGGGTTCATGCAACGACAGTGCTGGGAGATGCCGCACGGACGGTGGCCGTGGCGCGCCAGACGCCGACTGGAGAAGTGGCTCTGGGCTTCGCCAGCGCGTTCCAACTCCCCGCGAACGTGCCCTGGGGGATGCGCGATAATAACGGGTCTTTCCTCGACGAGACGGCGACCATCGGGTCGCATGTGGCCGAGGGGGAAGAACTCCAGGCGACGCTGACCCCAAAGGCGCACTTGGGCTGACACAGGGGGCCTCCTCCGAGTCGCGGGATTCGGAGGAGGTCACCGGAGGCA
>JACQHI010000069.1 GCA_016199105.1 Lentisphaerota bacterium
AGAGAGTTAGGGATATAGAGGCTGTCGCTCAAGCCCGCGCAACGGCGGGTGGCGTCGATGTGCGCCTGCTTGTCGAAGCCGAAATCGTAACCGGCAAAACCGGGCTCATCTGTTTCGTGGTTCAGCATGAATGGTTCACCATGAACGGTTCACCATGAATAACTCGCCGTGAACCCTGGCCGATCCGGCGGCTGCCGGATAAGCGCTCTCGGGCAGGCTTTGCGGCTAACAACTTCCGATTCCGCTGAAAAACCCGCCCGGTGGGGTCACCGGGCCTACAAAAAGGCCTATTTCTTGTAGGCCGCGTGACCTCACGCGGCGTTAATCCGGGGTTTTTCAGCGGAATCAACTTCCGTCCCTCGACCCTCGTCCCTCTACACTCGCCACTCTACCCTCCGTTTTACCGCTTGCCGGTCCGGACATAGGCCACGAGTCTTTTGGCCGACATGCCCTCGATGCCGCAGCGTTCCAGCGTGCGGCCGGTCTTCCAGTAGTCCACGCCGGAAATGGCGATGCCGATCTCGATGGTGGCCCGGATGAGCGGCGTGGCGATACCGAGCTGTTCGCCAAGCCGGCACCAGCACACGAGGCCGATGGGGATATCCTCCGTGACATAGCGGTTGGCCAGCGAGGTGGGGCCCTTGATGGGGGTGAGCCCTTTCGAGCCCTTGAGCACCTCCCACAAATCGCCCTTCGGCCCGTAACTGACGGCATGCAGGACGGCGGCCTGGTCGGGCATGTCGAGTCCCAGCTTCCTGGCGATGGCCTGGCGTTCCCTGTCCATCGCTTCCATGGCGCGGGCGGTGGAGGGCGTGATGCCTTCCTCGTAATACCAGAATTCGCCGCGCGCGTATTCGATCCGGCCGGCGTTCATCAGCACGCCGAGCGGGTGGATGATCGGGTTGCAGTTGGCGAGACCGGCTTCCAGCACATCCCGGAAGGCGCCGATGCCGGGATAGAGGTCCTTGAAAATCGCGAGGACCTTGCCGGTTTTGTTGGCCGGGAAGACGCCCATCCCGAAAACGGGCAGGGCATGATACACGTTCACGGAGGCCGGTCCGGTGATGCGCGTGGCGTAGGGCAGGGTGTCCAGCTCGGAAACCGTGATGGCGGCGCGGCATCCCTTTTTCCGGATCGTCGTCAGGAACTCCAGGCTTCCGAGGGTGCCCGGAATCAACACCACATTCTGGCCGTCCGTCAGGACAGGCGCCAGCGCTTCCGCGTACGTCCGGTGATAGAGGGCGGGGACAATGATGAGGATCAGCTCCGAACCTTGGATGGCGTCGCCGATGTCATGGGTGCATAGGGCCAGGCGGGCTGTGCCTTGGCGGGCCTTGCCGCTGATGGAGATGGCGCCAGTCTCGAAAACCTTGGCCACGCTGTCGTGAAAACGTTCGAACTCGAACAGCGTCACCTCGTGGCCCGCCAGAGCCATGTCCGCCGCTGTCGTCCGCGCACCGTGTCCGCCGCCCAGCACCGCGATTTTCCGCTTTTTCATGTGTCAGTCTCCGATTTGATGTTGCGATATCTGCTCAAAGACAGATGCAAAAATAGAGCAACGGCAAGTCAAAGGCAAGCGGATCAAAATCCGGAGTTCAGCTCCCAGATCGTTCCCATGATGGCGGGCTTTTCGCCGTCGGGGATCGAGTAGCAGTGGGGTGTGTCGGCAACACGCCGCTTGTTGATCTGGTAATACACGGTCAGGACGCGACCCGGCGACAGTTCGATCGAGACGGGATAGCCCAGGTCATCGTTCGGCGCGTCATCGCGGATGACGATTTCCCGCGAAAGGTCCCAGTCCAGCCCGTCCCGGCTCACGCAGGCGCGCTGGCCGAAGGGCGGCCGGCGGTAGCCATAGGTGCATAGCACGCGGCCGTCCGAAAGCGAAGTCAGGTGCGGCGGGTATCCCCACAGGGGGGTGGGAAAAGGTTCGGCCCATGCCGCGCCCCCGTCATCCGACACGCTCGCCCAGAGCACGCAACGCGGGCTTGCGCCATCGTAGGGGATGGCGTCCGTCCGTGTCATGAGCAGAAGCCGTCCGCTGTTCAGCCGCAGGATATGCGGCTCTGAGAAATTCTGCCGGGGGCGTTCCGATTCCGGCATGGCGACGGTGGCGACGTGTTTCCAGGGCTGACCGATCCGGCGGGTCTTGAACAGCGCGATCGTCTTGCCGCCGGCGTCAACGAAGCTGGCCGCCAGCAGGGAACCGTCGGGGAACGCGGCCGCGCCATGGCTGAGGTCGCGGCCCGGAGCGAGACCGGACCAGTTCCGTCCGTTTTCATCCGAGGTCAACGTCCAAAATCCGGCCAGGGCTTCCGACGCCTTCACGGCCGGGCTGTCAACGTGAGCCAGCCAGCGGGCGAGCATGCCGGGCTCGGTCCACCGCGCATACGCCATCAGCTCCCGGCGAACGACCTCCGGGCGTTTTGACCAGACCGACGCCACGACGCGCCCGTCGGCCAGCGACGTCAGGCCGAGCGGCCGGTCGTCAAGCGGCGTGTCGCGAATGAGCTCGGGTTCCAGCCAGGTCGCGCCGTTGTCCGTGGAACGCGCCACCACGGCCTGCCCGTTGGGGGCGATGTGCTGTTTGGTGCGCGTGAACGAAACCAGGATGTCGCCGTTGCCCGCGCGCGCAATGCTCGGCCACGCGCAATAGTCGGCGAATCCCTCGTGGATGACAAAATGGTTCATGGTGGTGTCGGTTCGGGCTTCACCCGATCGCGGAAGAATTCCCACATGAGCTCGTTCGCCGATATCTGCGTGGTGGCCTTGCCCAGAATGCGCTCCACGCGGGAGCGTCCCGGCCAGTTATGGCCGCCGCTCACGATCTTGTAGAGGACGACGAGCCGGGGGTCCTGCTTCGTCCCGTAGGCATAGCGGATGACCTGGGTGCCGTCATGGGTCCGGTCGGGCAGCGTCTCCACGACGGGCTCCGGGCTGGCCTTGTCGATCCGTACCCAGGCCGCGATTGTATTGCTGACCGACGGATATGCGTCGCCCGTGATGCTCCGGGTACCGTGACCGCCCTCGAACGGGACATACTGGTCTTCGGTGCCGTGGAAATGCAGGACCGGAACGGGCGTGCGGACAGCCGCTACGTCCGCCGTCAAGGTGCCCGAGACGGTCGCGATGGCGGCTATCCGCCCGGGCATGACCGCCGCCAGCCGGTAGGCCATCATGGCGCCATTCGAGATGCCGGTGAGATAGACACGCGCCGGATCGGCCTGGTATTGCTTCACCATGAAGTCAATGAGGGCGCCGATGAAGCCCACGTCATCCACGCCGTTCTGCTGGGCATAGACGTTGCAGCCCCCGGAATTCCAGGTCAACAGCCGCTTCCTGCGTCCGGTTCCATCGGGATAGACAACGAGGAAGCCGGCCTGGTCCGCCGTTTCGCTCAGCCCCGAAAAGCGTTCCATGCCGGCGCCGGTGCTTCCGCCGCCATGCAGGGCGATGACGAGCGGGCTCGCTTTCCGGTCGCGCAGGTTGGCCGGAACATGGACGTGGAAAGTCCGGGTTCGTCCCTGGATTGTGAGTTCGTGCTGAACCAGCACCGCCTCGCGTTCCGCACCGAACACCGAGCCATGGAACAGCGTCAGGGCGAAAAAAACCAGCAAAGGCCGATGGAATAATGGAATGGTGGAAACCGGCATGTTTCGACTCGCTTCCTCTGTGCACCCCGACTTGTCCTCCAAAGCCCTCCAGGCGACGGAGGAAGGGGTGCTCTTCCTCATTTTTGGGCCTTCGCCTGCACGAATTGTTTTCAGTCGTCCGTTTCCCTTATCTTCCAGAGTTGGCGTGCCCCCGCGACTGTAACCAAGAGTCCCACAAAGAAAAGCCCGACCATCTCGGGTGAATGGGGGTGCAGGGGGCCGTGATAATAGTCACCCCTGTATCGGGAGACCCATATCCCTCCGGCCATGCCAAATTGCCATCCCAGGATGGACATGAGGACAAAAAAAACACCTATGACAGTTGTTGCCACCCAACCCCAGCTTTCATTCGGAGGCTTGGCTTTCTTTGTCATGACTTATTTCGGTTTTTCGAAGGACTTTCGTAAAATGGCAGACCGGCACGGAAAGATTACAATAGCCGCTTCATGGGGGGCAAGCGCGAATGGTGCTAAAGCAGAATTTCCCATGATGGCGGTCGCTCGACTACAAAGCGCAGCGGGTTCACAGCCCCCGCTATACTTTTTTGGGCTTTTCCGAGTACAGCGGGCGCTACGTGCCCGCTGCTGTTCCATACTTCGTGGCGCTTAAGCCAGCCCCATTTCCGAGCACCCGTTCCGCGGCTCGGCGCAGCCTCG
>JACQHI010000044.1 GCA_016199105.1 Lentisphaerota bacterium
ACTCTAACCAATTGAGCTACTCCCCCGAAATAGACGGCCCATAAGATATGGAAATATCCGTCCGGTGCAAGTTAAAAAAGATAGCCCTGTCATGTGGCCGGGCGAGGTTCCCCGGGCGTCATTCCGCCAGGGACTGCGCGCTCAACGGACCGCGGTGAAATCCGCGCCACCCCATGTGACCGCCATAAGGACCTGGTCGCTGGTCCGGAACACATACCAGATTCCCGTGACGCGATCATACACCCCGAGATCGGTGAGGCCGTCGGCGTCGTAGTCGCCGGGAATGGGATCGCAGTTGGCCGATCCGAAGGCAAGCCCGGCCATGAGGGTGGCGCCTTCCAGGGTCAGCGCATACCAGAGCCCCGAGGCGTCGCCATAGACCGCCGGGTCAAGGCGTCCGTTGCCGTCATAGTCTCCGGGCACGGGGGAGAAACCCGGCCCGCCGCAGCCCAGGTTCCATGCGATGAGCGTGTCCGTCGGTGAACGGACAAACCAGGCCCCGCCGGCTTCGTGGTACACGGCGTAATCGCAGCGCCCATCGCCGTCGTAATCCCCGGGTGCAGGATCGAAGCCCGTTCCACCCCAGATCGAACCCCAGGCCAGGATGCCGTTGGTGGGGGAATAGACATACCATCCGCCGGTGGCCTCGTGATACAGCGCGTAATCATAACGACCATCACCGTCGAAATCGCCGGACACGGGCTCGAACCCCGCTCCACCCCAGAGAGTATTCCACGCCAGCGTGGTTCCGGCAAGAGAGCGGACGAACCAGGCGCCGGTGGTTTCCGACTGCACCGCCAGGTCAAAACTCCGGTTGCCGTCGAAATCGCCCGAAACCGGCTCCAGGCCGGTTCCGCCCCAGGTCGAAGCCCAGGCCAGGGCGGAGCCGGTGGCGGATAAAATGAACCACGAGCCATTGGCTTCGTACACCGCAAAATCCCGGCGTCCGTCGCCGTCATAGTCCCCGCGCGGCCGGACGGCCGGATCGAAGCGGGCCAAGGCGATGGAGCCGGCATCGTGGCGGCGTTCGGGTATCCAATTGGAGAAAACCCAGATCTCTCCCTCGGGGGAAACGGCGGCGCCCACATCGCCTATGAATTCGGTGATGTTGGTGCCGTCCGCGGCGTAGAAATTGAGTTCAACGAGCGAGGACTCCGACGGCCAGTTGGTGCCGTCCGAAGACGAACCCACACAGATGGCCTCCCTCAGGTACTTGGCGATGAAGTAAAACTGGTTGTTGAAACGGAAGACGACCGGATCGTGGAAGTCGGTATAGAGCAGGCGGAAGTCGCCCCACGTGAGGCCGTCGGGCGACAGGCCCAGGAAGAGGTCGCTGGCGGCGGGATCGTTGGTGGCGTTGGCGCTGATGATGCAGGCGAAGGTGCCGTTGGAAAGTTGAAAATAGGCGCCGTGTCCGGCCAGGGAGAAGGGGCTGGCGGGGTCGTCTGTCGCGATGGGAATCCGGATACCGGGTTCCTGCGTAAACGAAAGGCTGTTGGTGGAGATGAAGCTGTAGGTCCGGTACTGGGCCGCTTGATTACCATGGTCGGGCGTAGCCCGCACGTACATGCGGTAGGTGCCGTTGGAGAGGGCCAGGACCCGCGGACCGCCAATGCTGAAGAAGGCGTTGGTTGGGTCGGGTGAACTGTCCACGAGGTCGCCGCCGTAGGTCCACCCCAGACCGTTACTGGAGTAGGCCACGGAAATGTGTTCGTTGCTGGGGCCGCCGGAACGGTTGAAATACAGGCGGTAGGTGCCGTTGGAGAGCCGGATCACATCCGACATGACGGTGCCCACGGTGCCCGTTCCCGTGTTGTATCTGCCCACACAAAGCGTCTTGTAATCCCACACGGTGGGCAGGCGCGAGTCCAGGCCGACGGGCGTCTCGGCGGCGCAGATGTTCGCGACGGACAGAACCAGCAATCCCGGCAAGAGCCGGCGGCAGCGTACATTCATATAGTTGACTCCTTGAGGTTGGAATAAGCAACACGGGCATTTTAATAAAAATGACTGTAGCAATAATTTCGATCTGGGCAAGTATTAAGATACGGTTGCCGAATATGGAGTTGGCGGCGGCCGGGCTCTCCTGTATTCTCTTCCCATTGCTGTTGGCCCGGTGACGCCGATGTTAAACAAGAACATTTTTCTGGCTCGTGACCTGGCGCCGCTGTCGCGGGAGTTCTGCGAACGGATCATCGCCTTGTCGTCGCAAAACCTCCGAGACGAGCTGCCGCCGATGGTCCGACTGCAGGAGTATGTCCTGAAAATCCTGGAGTATGCGACCTTGACGAGAAGCATCGTGATTCCGCGGCGCATCCGGGAGGCCGTGAACCAAACCGGGGAGCTGCCGGCGTTTGAGCGATACCAGTCCGCCTGTTTCCGGATGTATGCGGATTATGTCCGGGAATCGGGAGGGGAACACCTGGATGAGGTCGCTGTTCGGGAACAGATGGCGGGACAGATGACGCGTTGCGAGGCGCGGTGGAAACAGTGTGTTCCCGACGAGGATACGGTGACCAGTGTCCAGTTGGACGCGTTTTACGGGGGCCTGGGTTTCCTGGACTCGATCCGGATTCATGAGTGCGGCGATTACGCCATGGCCTTGAGGGGGTGCGTGTCGGTGCTCGGGGTGAATCGTTCCCAGAAGGGGAGCGTGTTCGATTACGGGGGCGGGGGCGGTCTCTGCACCAGCGTGGCGGCGTCGTTGGGCGCCCGGCGGACGGTTCTGATCGACGCCAATCCGGGGCTGCTCGACTTTGCCCGGTGGCGGGACGCGGCATGTCAAATCCGGGGGGTGGAATACTGTCCTTTGAAGGACGCCGATACCCTGGGGGAAAACCAGTTTGATTTCGGGATCTGCACGGAAGTGCTCGAACACGTGGTGGATCCGCCGGCGGTGGCGCGAAAATGCGGGTCGCTGTTGAAGCCGGGCGGCCTGCTGTTCATGTCGGCCTCGTTCCGCCAGTATCCGCATTTTTCGCACGTGAAAAACAACCGGCGATACGCGGGAAAGGAAGATGTGCTCATGGCCTCCGCGGGGTTCAGTCCGCTGGCGCTGGCGGAAGCCCAGCTCCCCTTTCCCTTCCTCGACGAGTGGAAGTTCTATGTGAAGAATAATGCCTGAGGTGTTGCCATGAAAAGGTGGACGCTACGTTTGTCCCTGGGGATCCTGCTTTGCGGATGTACGCTGGCTTTTAGCCAGCCCCGCCGGTCGGTCAGCCTGACGTGCGGAGTGTATGAGGGAAAGGAAATTAATCGTGGTTTGACGGATTTGTTGACGGCGAAACTGTCCGAAAACCGCGACGTGGTCGTTGTTGATCGAACCAGCTTAAACATGGTGTTGGGGGAAAAATCCCTGACGATGATGAGCGAGGACGTGCTGCGGCAGGCCCGGGTGGGCCGGCTGCTCGGCATTGATTATTTCGTGTGGGTCAATGCCGCGACCACATCCGCCGTTGTCGAGGTGGTGGAGGCGTCAACAGGGCGCGGTGTGGCGGTGTGGCGAGTCGGTTTTGAGAAGGACCATCTGATAAACGGATTTCCCGCCCTGGCGGCGGAAGCGACGCGCCGTGCATTGACCGGGCTTCCTCCTGTCACCAAAAGACTGCCTGTCATCGCCTTCGTGGAGCCGTTTCCGGCGTCGCCTTCGCGCGGGATGGCCGTCAACGGCGATGTCGAATCTTAGGTGGGGCTTTTTTTCTCGGAATTGACAAAAAAAGGGGTGTATGTCTTGCCGCGGAGATTCGCGCGGGAAACGGTGGACGAACAATTGACAAAATGGCTGAATCGGCGTGGACAACGGCGTTCGTTTAGCGGCCAGGCGTTCACCGCATACCTGAAACGATATCCGCTGCCGAGACCGAGGATCAAGAACAACTTCTATGCTCTGTCGTTCGGAACGTGAGTGATGCATAAAAGATGCATAAGATGCATAAATGAGCGATAACGCGATGCATTAATCCGCTTCGTGAGTCATCACCTGGACTACAACAACCTGCGCAAGCACTAAGCCTATCGCAAACGAAAAACGCTCACTCTGTCATTTTTTTGCACTACATTTCAAAATTTTTAATGGAACCGGAAAAAATCCCGCCCTGGAGACTTTTCCGGGCGTTCCTGCGACTCGGCCTGACGGCGTTCGGCGGGCCGGCGATGGTCGCCTATATCCGTGAACTGGCCGTTGAAAAAAAACAGTGGCTTCGCGCCGAAGACTTCCAGGAGGGCGCGGCGTTGTGTCAAACGCTTCCCGGCGCAACCGCCATGCAGACGGCCGCGTTTGTGGGACTCCGCGCCGGCGGCCCCCTGGGCGCATTGGCGGCTTTTGTGGGATTGGGTCTGCCGGCGTTCGTACTGATGGTTGTGGCGTCGTCGGTCTATCAGTCCGGACGGGACCTCAGCCCGGTATTGGCCGCGTTTCACGGCCTCCATGCGATTGTCATTGCCCTGATCGTCCATGCAGCCGTCAATTTCGGCCGCGCGTTCATCAAAAATTGGCGTGACGGGTTTCTGGCGGCCGGAGCCGCGCTATTCCTTTCGTTTCACGGCAGCCCGCTCCTGGCCATTGCGGTGGCCGCCGGACTCGGACTGCTCCTGTATCGGAACATGGCACTGCCGGCGCCGCGGCGACCATCTCCGACCCAGGTGCCTGGATTCCGATTGCTGGGCCTCGCGTTTTTATGGACGGGCATTGCCGCGGCCGGCATGGTCCTGCTTTTCCGGATGAACCCCGGCCTCTTTTCACTGGCGCTGGTCATGGCGAAGGTTGACCTGTTCGCGTTCGGCGGCGGCTTCGCGTCCGTGCCGATCATGCTTCACGAAGTGGTCGGGGTCCGGGAGTGGCTGGACGCCCGCACCTTCATGGACGGCATCGCGCTCGGACAGATCACGCCGGGGCCGATCGTCATCACGGCCACGTTTGTGGGCTACCAGATGGCGGGACTGGCGGGCGCGCTTGTCGCCACCGTGGCGATCTTCAGTCCGTCCTTCCTCCTGGTGCTCGCCGCGGTCCCGTTTCTCGACCGTCTGCAAAACGCGTCCGCGGTGCGCCGTGTGCTTCGCGCCATACTCGCGACGTTCGTGGGGTTGCTCCTGGCGACGGCCGTGACCTTCGGCATGGCTGTGAAGTGGGACCTGCCGGTCGCGGCGCTGGCCGTGGCGGCGCTGGCGGCCTTGCGCCTGAAGGTGGATATGCTCTGGGTGGTTCTTGCGGGCGGCGCCGTCTCCGTCTTCCTCCTGTGACATCGCGTTTGATTTTTCGCGCGAGAACGGTACAGTTCCATCTCCATGAGCACACCGTACATGCCCGAAGAGATCATGGTTCAGCTTAACGGCGAAATCCTGAAGAAACTGGCGAGGACGCTTGGCGTCGGCAAGGGGCTTACGCGCAAGCTCGACGTGGCGCGCGAGATCGGCGGACACCTGCGCGCCCATCTGCCGGCCGTGCTGGCCCTCTGTTCCGACATCGAACGCAAGGCGTTGGCCGAGGCGGCGCATGACCCCGCTCTCGAAGTGGACGCCACGGTCTTCTTCGGAAAGTATGGCGCCGGCTTTCCCTGCTGCCCCGATTCGTATCGGGCAAAAGACGTTTCACCGTACCATGCGCTGGTGTCGCACAACGAGGAAGGAGCGCTGGTCATCAGTCCGGACATCGCCGAGGCGTTGCGGCC
>JACQHI010000064.1 GCA_016199105.1 Lentisphaerota bacterium
AGCGAATACATGTCCGCGCGTACGTCCACCTTCGCAGAATCCTCGAACTGTTCCGGGCTCATGTAATTCGGCGTGCCCAACAAGGTACTGGACAGCGTCAGTACCGCCTGCGCCGACACGCTCTTCGCCAGCCCGAAGTCCACCAACTTGGGTTCCCCTGTTTTATCCAGCAGGATATTCGAGGGCTTGATGTCGCGGTGCAGCAACTGGTGCTCGTTCCACGCATAGGCCAGGGCGGAGGCCAGCTTCCGCGTCAGCGCAAGGGCCGGCTGTTCCGCCAGGTAGCCCTCGCGTTTGATCCGGGCTGCCAACGATTCGCCCTGGATATAGGCCATCGCGAAATACAGGATGCCGGCATCCTCGCCGGCATCGTGGGCGGTGACGATGTTCGGATGCTCCAGCCGGGCGAGCAACCTCAGCTCGTGCAGGAACCGGTCCGACATCTCCTGCTGCATGCCGAGGTGTTGCGGCAGAATCTTGAGCGCCACCGTGCGATCCATCGAGAGTTGGCGGGCGATGTAAATTTCGCCCATGCCGCCCGCGGCGAGTTTCCGCTCGATATGGAAGCCCCCGATGGTGGCGCCAGGCCCGATGCCCTGCTTGGGAATCGTGATGGGCTTGCCGCAATGCGGACAGGCCACCTGCGCACCGACGGCTGTGCTCTCGACTTCCAGCGAACCCTGGCAGTGGACACATGAAAAGCGGATCAACATGGGGGTCTCCCAAGCCTCCTATGGCTCTGGCTGTTCCAGGGTTTCCGTCTGGAGCAGTTCCATGACCTGCCGCCGCAGCACCGGGACATCATCGGTGGCTGTTGCCCATACAATATCCCACTGCACCGCGAAGTATGCATGGACGGCAATATTACGGAACGCGATAATATCGCGCCATTCCACATGAGGGTGCGACTCGCAAAAGGCTTGCGAGAGGTGGGCGGCCGCTTCACCCATCACGGAGAGCTTCTGGAGAGTGGCGGCTTTATGGAGTTCGTCGGCCATGAACGCCGAGGCATCCATTCCCGCCAGAAAGGCCTGAATCATGTCGCAGGCCTCAATGATGTCTTGCAAGTAGAGGCGCTCACGCCGCATACAACACTCGCGCGGTGGCCAGAATATGATCGCGAATGACCGCCTTCAGTCCGTCCTTGGGGACTAAATCGACTTTGCGCCCCACGAGGCCTTCGAGTTCACGTTGCATTCTGGCGAGTGTCAGAAAGGTCACCCGTGCCGCCGGTTGGAAGCTGACCAACAGATCCACATCGCTATCGGGACGGTGACGCCGGCTGAGCATTGACCCAAAAAGAGCGATCTCGCGCACCTGGTATTGGCGGCAGAAGCGCGCGAGTTCTTCAAGGGGAATGTGCAAAGGCGCGGCTTCGTTCATCGTCGTTCCTGTCTGAAGACATCCAAGCGGGTCCATCTCCAAAGTTAGGGAGTCGAAAACAAGGTGACACGGTTCGGGTAACTTTGCAAGCTCTAACAACAGCTCTAACACGGAATTCCAGCAATTCTGCAATCGATTTTTGGCCGAAAAACTCTACGGCTGTAAAAACCGGTCGATGGCCGCGGCCACGCGATCCGGATATTGGATCGGCAGCGCATGCCCCGCGCCCTCGAACCAGAGGGGGCCATCCGCCTTTAATCCCGAGCACAGCCGTTCGGCCACTTTCCGGGGAATGATCCGGTCTTCCGTCCCATGCAACACGAGAGTTGGAAGCCCGATCGCCCCGAACCGATCCCGAAAATCGGCGACCCGGAGATACTCCAGCCCCTCCGCCAGTTCCTCCACACCCGACGCCAACACGGTTTGCGCCTCCGCCGCAAGCCGGTCCGACGGCAGGATTTCAGGCGCAAAGGTGTCCGCGACGAATCGCCGCACAATGTCTTCAGGATTCCGCTTCAAGCCCCGCGCCATGGCGCGAAGATTCGCGGGCGGCACGCCCTCTCCAACCGGCGAAACGAAAGAGGACGTGGACGACATCAATATCATGCGATCGACAAGGGCCTTCCCCTCGAGTATCGCTTCCAGGAGGACCAGTCCGCCCATGGACCAGCCGACGGGCGCCACGCTTTCCCCGTCTTTCCCGAGCCGGCGCAACAAACCGGCCGCATAGGGCGAGAGGAAGTCCGCCGGGGCTCCCTCCGCCGCTGCGCCCAACTCGAGAACCGAAGTCCGTTCCACCGCGTGACCCCGGGCGGTCAGGCTGTCGCCCAGCTCCCGCAACGCGTCACCCTTGAAGCCCCACCCGGCAATCAATAATATCGGGCGCGGCTTCATACCACGCCCTGCCCGTGCGCCGTTCGAACGAGTATCGTTGCCGCTCTCTCCAAATCCTCCTCCGTATGGGCGAGTGTCAGCGATAACCGCAGGCGGGCGCTCCCCTCCGGGACCGTCGGCGGCCGGATGGCCACGGCAATGATGCCTTCCTTCCGCAGAACCTCGGCCCAGGCCAGTGACCTGGCATTATCGCCGACGAGCACGGGAACGATCTGGCTGGCGGACCCGCCGGTGTTCAAGCCCTCCCGGCGAAGACGCTCCCGGAAGCGTGAGGCTCTCGCCAGCAAGGTCGCGCCGCCGTTCGGATTCCGTTCCAGCGCCTCCAGCGCGCCCAACCCCGCTCCCGCGACGGCCGGCGGCAGGGCCGTGCTGAAAACAAACGACCGCGCCCGGTTCACCAGCCACCGCTTCACAAGCTCCGATGACGCCACAAAGCCGCCATATCCGCCCAGCGCCTTGCTCAAGGTGCCCATGCCCACATGCACGGCGCCTTCAAGCCCGGCTTCCCGCACGCACCCGGCGCCGCCGGGCCCGAAAATCCCCGTCGCATGGGCTTCATCCACCATGACCATCGCCCCGCCCGATGCCGCCGCGGCGACCAGTTCCTTGAGGGGCGCCACATCGCCCTCCATGCTGAACACGGATTCCGTGATCACCAGCGAACGGCCGGGTCCCGGATGTTTCCGTATCAGCTCAGCCAGATGATCCGGTTCGTTGTGGCGGAACCGGAACAGCCGAGCGCCGCTCAACAGGATGCCGTCAATGAGGCTGGCATGCGCCAGGCGATCCGCGAACACGCGGTCCTCTTTGCCGACCAGCGCCGGAATCGTTCCCACATTCGCCAGGAATCCGCTCCCGAACAGGAGAGCCGCCGGCGTTCCCTTCAAAGCGGCCAGCCGCTGTTCCAGACGCTCATGCACCGGCAGTGTGCCCGTAACGAGCCGGGACGCGCCCGCGCCCGCGCCGTAGTCCCGGAGCGCGCGCGCGGCCCCCTCCAGAACGTCGGGTTGATGCGCCAGGTCGAGGTAGTCGTTCGATGAAAAATTGAGGATCTCGCGCCCGTCCAGAGTCAATTTTCCGCCGGCGCCGGGCTGGACCCGGAGCGAGCGTTCTGCGTTTTGCCGCCGCAGCGATTCCAGCCGCGGCTCGATCCACGATAAGGTATTTTCGAACAGCGGGTTCACGGTTCAGCGGTTCACGGTTTCCTGCCACAGCAAATTCGGACACTGGTCTCAATATCGGAGAAGAAAATAGCCGCAAAGGCGTAAAAAGCATCAATCCAATAATCCATGATAGCTTTCATTCATTCCCTCATTTGCGCTTCTTGCCACGTCTGCCGCTTTGCGGCCAAGTGGCCACTTGCGAAGCGACGTGGCGCTTTTTTGCGGCTCATAAATCCGGTGGGGTCCCCTGGTCTAAACTCTGGCAGGCGGTCAGGCAAGCCTGCCCGAGCGCCGGCCAGGAAATGCCCGGCCTACTTCCGCAATTCCAGTATGTCAGCCATTCTTGGCTGACCTATGTTATCGGGTCAGGCAAGAATGCCCGACCTACTTCCGGATTCGCCGCAAGTCAGCCCTTCCCTAACCGTGAACCTCCCAACCGTGACTTGTCCGCCATAGCCTCCCAGGCGACGGCGGAACCGTTGAACCCTGCCCTGGTTTATCTTACATGGGCGTTGTTCATTCCTGCGCTCCGGCCTTGATCGCCAGAAGATCCTTCATCACGCGATAGACCGGCTGGGGTCCGGACACGCCGAAGGCGTCATGCAAAACCGAGTAATGGGCATACAGCTTCCGATAGACCGCCGCGCGGGCGGGATCAGGATGGAACACCTTGCCCTTCACGCCGGTCATGGCCTCAACGGCCGCCTCGATCGAGGAATGCGCGCCCGCCACCAGCGCCCCGGCAATGGCCGCGCCCAGCGCGCAGGTCTGCGACGAGCGCGAGATAAACATCGGCCGGTTCAGCACATCCGCATAAATCTGCATGAAAAACCCGTTCTTCTCCGCAATGCCCCCGCAGCAGACCACGCGTTCGATCGGCACGCCATGGGATTCGATCCGGTTGACGATCGTGAGGGCGCCGAAAGCGGTGGCTTCGATCAGAGCCCGATAGATCTCCGCGCGCGTGGTGTGGAGCGTGGTGCCCACGAGCAGGCCCGTCAACTGGGGATCCACGAGGATCGTCCGGTTCCCGTTGTTCCAATCCAGGGCGACAAGCCCGCTTTCTCCCGGTTTCAACGCTTTCGCTTCCTTCGTCAGCCGCACCTGCAGGGCGTCGCTGCCCATGCACACGACATTGGTAAACCAGCGGAAAATATCGCCGACGGCCGACTGGCCCGCTTCGATCCCGAAATACCCGGGGAGCACGGACCCGTCCACAATCCCGCAGACTCCGGGAATATCCGGCACCGACGCGTTGTTCCGGGCCACCAGGATATCGCAGGTGGACGTGCCGATGATCTTGACCAGCGTGCCCGTCTTGATTCCCGAGCCCACACCGCCCAGGTGCGCGTCAAAAGCGCCCGCCGCCACGGGGATGCCCGCGGTCAGGCCCAGCTTCTCCGCCCACTCAGGACACAATCGCCCGGCCGCCGTATCGATCGAATACGCCCGGGCCGGCATGCGCCGGCGCAGTTCCGCCAGCCGGGAATCCAGCCGGCCCAGGAACTCGGCATCCGGGAATCCGCCCCACGCGGCGTTGTAGAGTGCTTTATGGCCCGCCGCGCAAACGCCCCGGATCACGGCCTCCGGCTTCCGAACCCCGCACAGCACGGCGGGAATGAAATCGGCCAATTCGAGCCAGGCCGCCGTCTCGCCGAACAGCCCCGGATCCGTCTTGAGGCAATGCCAGAGCTTGGACCAGTACCATTCCGAGGAATAGATGCCGCCGCATTTGGCCAGGTAGTGCGGCCGCATCGCGCGGGCCGTTTCCGTGATGCTCGCCGCCTCCTCGAAGGCGGTGTGGTCCTTCCACAGCCAGGCCTGGGCGTTCAGATTCTTTTTGTATTTCTTTTGCAGGCACATCGGCTGGTTGGCCGCGTCCACCGGAATCGGGGTCGAGCCGGTCGTATCGACGCCCAGGCCGATGATGTCCGCGGGCGAGATTCGGGCGGCGCTCTTCGCCTTTTTCAGCGCGGCCCGCACGACTTTTTCCAGCCCGGCGACATAATCCACCGGTGACTGGCGCGCCAACAGGTGATTCTTCCGGTCCAGCAAAATGCCTTCCGTGCCGCTGAAATACGGCGTCACGGCCGTTGCCGCCTCCCGGCCGGTGGCCGCGTCCACCACCAGCGCCCTGACGGAATTCGTCCCGTAATCCACGCCGATCGTATATCGCGCCATAACCTCTCCTATTTGAGTTTGTCGTTGCGGACAAGAATGCCCGACCTACTTCAGCAATCCCAGTATGTCAGCCATTCCCTTGGCCCGCCATAGCTTCTTAGCGGAGGCGGCTGGCTGACCTATCTTATTGGGTCAGGCAAGAATGCCCGACCTACTACGGCTGACAGAGAGGCCTATCTGCCTGAATCGTCACGTTGCCCGTAGTAGGCGTTCGCGCCATGCTTCCGCAAGAAATGCTTGTCGAGCAAATACTCCGGGATGGGCTTCCAACGCCCTCCCAGCAAGATCGTCAACGCGGCCAGCTTGCAGAGCTGCTCCAGAACCACAGCACTCTCGACGGCGGCAGCCGCCGTCTTTCCCCATGTGAAGGGCCCATGCTGCGCAACGAGAATGGCCGGACACTCCAGGGGCTTGCGGCGCAGACGACGCAGTGTGCGAACGATCGCTTCGCCGGTCTGCCGCTCGTAGTCGCGGCTGACTTCCGACCGGGCGAGAGGAGCCGTGACGGGAATATCGCCATGAAAATAATCGGCGTGCGTCGTGCCGAGACACGGCACGGCCCTGCACGCCTGCGCCGCGGCGGCGGCAAAAGTCGAATGCGTATGGACCACGCCGCCGAGTTCGGGGAAGGCCCGGTACAACGCGAGGTGCGCCGGCAGATCGGAGGACGGATTCAGCCGCGATTCCAAGGGTCGCCCCTCCATGTCCGTGAGAACGATATCCGCCGGCTTCATCCCCGCATAGGGCACGCCGCTGGGCTTGATGGCCACGACCCCGAGCGAGCGGTCGGCCGCGCTCACGTTGCCCCACGTGCCGAACACCAGTCCTTCGCGGGGCAGGCGCAGATTGGCCTCCAGCACCGACTCAATAAAAGATTTCAGCTTTTTCCGAAGCATGGGATGCTCTCCCTTGATTCCCCAAGAATAACGCCGTGTGAGGTCACACGGCCTACAGGAAATGGGTCCGGTGCCCTCACCGGGCGGGTTTTGTTGAAGAATCCTCCCTTAAGGTGTCCTAGGAAAGCTACCATACGACAACAGCCCCTTGAAGACAAGTTTTCCAAGATTGCATCCCTGGAGGGCGAAGCTGTGGTGAGCCGTCTTCCTTCCCTCTCTCCCGGCTCGCCTCCAGCCTTTGTTACTCTGCGAAGTCAGCGAA
>JACQHI010000065.1 GCA_016199105.1 Lentisphaerota bacterium
CGGTCACGGGGCGCCCGGCCAGATGCTCGTCCAGCGCCCGGTCCAGATCATGGGTTTTGCTTTCGGACGCATTCCGGGGATTGTCCACACCCCGGCCCGTATAGACGAGCCGGCGAGCCCGATCGAACACATAGAAATGCGGCGTACGGAGCGCGCCATAGGCCTTCGCCACTTCCTGGGACTTGTCCCGGGCATAGACCCAGGGGAAATGCTGCTCGTTCATCCGCTCCACCATATGGGCGAAATCATCCGTCGGATGCGTGTTCTCGCTGTTCGAGTTGATTCCGATAAACGCAACGCCCTTGTCTTTCACACGATTCACGGTCGCGCGGGTCAGCTCGTCGGACCCGAGGACATAGGGGCAGTGGTTACAGGTGAAAAACACCACCAGAACCTTTGCCTGCACAAAGTCCGCCAGGCCATACGTTTTCCCGTCCGTTGCGGGCACCTTGAAATCCGGAGCCTTGTCGCCGATCTGCAATGTGAACGCCATCGCGATCCTCCTTTATGGATGGAGCCGGCTGTCGGACTCGAACCGACGACCTGCTGATTACAAATCAGCTGCTCTACCAACTGAGCTAAGCCGGCTTGGGGGAGCATTGTGCAATCGGAGGTCCGGCCATGCAAGCCGTTTCCGTCCCCACCGCCGGTCATTGACTCAGGGCGATGCGGTCGTCGCCCTTGAACGTGATCGAGCCGCTGTTGCTGACCGTAATGGAGGTCGAAGCCAAAACCCGGCCGGGAATTTGCAGGTTGTCTCCCGTCCGATCGGTCCGGAACTCGATCCGACGCCGGCCTGGAAACAGGTCCGCCGTCTGCGCGCTGGCGGAAGCCCGGTCCACGCGACGGCCGGGCCCATCGTCGGCATGGAAATAGACGGTTTCAAAGTCCGAGTCGTTGACCAGGTGATAGAGGAACGTTCGTCTGTCGCTTTCCACCCGCCCCGGCGCGTTGGTGGTGGAAGCGGACGGCGTCAGCCCCTTGTAGCGCGTTCGCGAATTGGGCTTGTCGGTGAATTCCATGCCGGGCTTCAACTGGTATTTGGCATAACCATTCGTGAGGGGGAGCAGACAGATGTCGCTGACGGCGGCGGTGTCGATGACATAGAGTTGGCCGTCCACCTCGATTTCCATCCACATATGGCCGACGTTGGTGTGGCTCGCTTTGTCGTAGGCGGACCCCTGCACACAGATGAATTTTTGGAACCGCGGATCGCCGCTTGCGCGCAGGATCGAGGCGGCAAAAAAAGTAGCCTCCTGGCAGCAGGCAGCTTCCTGGGTCAGCATGGTCTCGCCATTGCCGAAGATGAATTGGGGAATAAACCAGTACGAGTAAGGCTTGTAGAAACGTCCCAAGCCGAGTGACACGGAAGGCGCCGGTCCGGCCATGACCTGCTTCAACCGGTCTTCGGTGGGGAGTGTGACATGCCCCTCGGCGATATATTGCTTGATCTTGGGGCTGGCGGGCGTGACCCAGGCCTCGGGATGGAGACAGAGTTCCGCGGCATTGTTGAGCATGACAAGGGCCCCCGCCGCCATCACTGCCCCAGCCACCCGCACGACCACGACGATGGAAAAATGATCGGTGTTGAACGTCAGCCGTCCGTCAGGGCTCAATGACCGGACCTCCAGGGGCTGCCACAGGCGGCCGTCGAAACACCCGACCTCCACCCAGCTCGGAGCGTTGCGCATCCCGTCCACCGCCTCCGGAGACATCCGGACCTCCACCTCGATGGGCTTCTCGAATCGCGTTCCGTGTGGTTCCAGGTTCATCGCCGGACCGACCCGGATTGCCCGTAAAACTTCCGGGGGCAAAGGGCGATCGAAAAAAGGCGGAGGGTCGCCGGGATAGGGCGTGATGGAAATCCGGGTGGGCTGCGCCAGGGCGCCCGGGGGAATCGCCAGCCGGACACCCAGAGCGGGATATTCCACGTTGCCGCCCGAAGGGCCGATGGTCTGCGCCACGCTCGCCATCACCGGGGTTGGGACGTCGGTCGCGGTCAGCGTGACTGGGGGTGATACCGCAGCGGAATCGGATGAAGCGCTTCCGACGACAGGCGACGGTGCATCGGATGCACTGGGAGGCCGCCGGGGAGCGGACAGGAGCTTCTCTTTCTCGGCAATGGGGAAGCTCACCTGAACCCAGGCATCGAAACCGCGGCTGTTGGATTCCACGTGGACGGCGCCCGGAACGAGTTCCGCGCGGGTCAGGCGGGACACGGCAACGGGCCGGCCGTCCCACTGGATGATCTGGGATGCGATTTTTCCCAGCGCGTTGGTGAAAGCCGCTTCGCGGGCCGCCGCTTCGGTCGGATGGGACACGACCGTCCCGATGACATAGACATACAGCGAATCCGAGGTTTTGGGCTGTCGGATCCATTCCGGACGCTCCGCCGCATCCGGTGTTCCTGCCGCCATGGACAGGAGCAGGACGCCCCAGACACCAACGACCCACCCGCCCAACGTGTGTGTGTTCATACAGCTCCCTGTTGCCGGACCACGTCCGGAAAGGAGTATCTATACGATATTATCGTCCGGCAGACAAGCGAAGGAGCACGTGCGACACAGGGATGTTCCAAACTGAAGGGCTCCACCGCCCGGATCCAGATCAACATCACGTTCGACACCCCGGCCGTGATGATGCTGTTTGAGCTGGAGCGATAAACCCGGAGTCTGCTAACGCTTTTGGCCTCCCGCTCTTATCCACCGATTAGATGCAAGTGACACAAGCCTGTTTTTTGATCCCACGATAGCACGCAAACTTTTCCACCGCCCCGTGAAGGGTTATCCCAAGTGTAGAAGCGTGTTGTTTCGTTACGCCTAGGACACCACCAGAATGGCCTTCCTTTTATGAATTTGGCCACCGGAGATGAATCCGGCGCAATCTCCACCAGACCATTCCTCGTTATATATTTGAGAACATCAATCGAGGAAGCGCGGAATCGGTAATAGCAGTCTGCTCCCTGGAGAAAACCGTATACCCGTATGAAGTTATCGTCAGTCGCTGCCTGGAATTCTGCGTGCACCATGTCAGATGCAACGGCTCGCTGGCGCTGAGGCATGTCCACTGCATTTGAAATGAAAAGCAGCAGGATGACGGAAAGCAGGCATCCGAATACTATACCAAGCGCTTTAATTATTCTTTTGACCATAGAATTTAGGCC
>JACQHI010000049.1 GCA_016199105.1 Lentisphaerota bacterium
GATGTCGAGCTGCTTCAAGACGCCCTCGATGAGCGCCATGTCCGCCTTGCTCGCCATGATCAGAAGGGAATTCGTCCGCTCGTCGGAGAATATTTTCACCTCCGAAGACAACCGCCCGCTCACCGCCAGATCCCCGGAAGACGGCGCCGGCGCCGTCGTTTCCTTCTTGCCCGTATCCGGCATCGGAATGGGCGTGGGAATGGTCGGCGCCTTCCCCGCGCCCGGCGCGCTCCCTTTCGCCG
Source organism: Lentisphaerota bacterium (assembly GCA_016199105.1). Classification (GTDB taxonomy): domain Bacteria; phylum Verrucomicrobiota; class Kiritimatiellia; order JAAZAB01; family JAAZAB01; genus JACQHI01. The sequence goes on from JACQHI010000049.1 coordinate 243, forward strand.
AGCCGGACACGATATTATTCAGCACGCCGACGATGTCTTTGGCCGACGCGAATTCCAGAGCAAACACCTTGATGCTGACGTCCGGATCCACCTGCTGGTCCAGGGCCTTGATGATGTTTTCGAGGACGGCGAACTGGTCGGGCCGCGTGATGATGATGAGCGCGTTGGTCCGGTCATCCGCCACGATCTTCACGCGCCCGCGCACGATCCCCCGTTCCGTCGCCGAGGCGGAGATATCGGTCGCGGAAGACGGCGTGGGGCTGGGCATGCCGGGCATGGTCGGCGCGGACGGCGTGGTGGGGCGGGGCGGCGTGAGTTGGCGCTGGAGAAACTTGGACTTGGAATCCTGGGCCTGGGCATCGGCGATGATGGCTTCCAGTTTGCCCTGGATTTCCGAGGCCTTCGCATAGACGATCGGGACGATCTTCATCTCTTCGCGCGACTCCACCGGCTGATCCAGATACTCGAGCACCTCGAGCATCCGCTTGATGCTGAGCGTCGTGTCGGTGACCATGATGCAGTTGACCCGCTCCATGGGGATCACACTGCCGTACGCGTGTTTCAGATTCCCGATCATGGCCTGCGCCTCGGCCACCTCGATGTGCTTCAACTCGATGATGCGGCTGACCAGATGGTCGGAATCCGAAAACTCCTTGTCCGGCGCGCCCATTCCGGTGGCCATGCCCGCGGTCCGCGCCGTGGCGATCGGCACCACCTTGAGGAACTTGTCGCCCATCGGAACCAAGCCGATGCCGTTCATGGCCAGCACGCCTTCGATGGCCAGCAGAGCCTCCTTGAGGGGAATCTTTTTGGGGCATTTGATCGTGATCTTCACCGTGGTCACGGCGGACGGATCCTTCATGAGGGCGAGGCCGGTCTTATCGCTGTAGTACTTCAGCATTTCGCTGGCCTCTATCTCCTCGTATTTGAGTCCGACCAGTTCCTCGCCGGGCGGCACGACGTTCATCGGGGGCATGACGCCCGGCATGATGCCCGGTAGCATCGGCCCGGCGGGCGGGACCGGCTCCTGGACGTCCGCCGAGGATTCCTCCTCGTCTTCCTCCATCGCGTCGGCGGGTTCCTGGGCCGTCACCAACCGGCCGAAATCAAGGCCCCATGCCAGCAACGTCGCCAATAACAATCGGCTGACAAATCGGTCCATCATGAATGGCGGTCTTCCTGTTCTTTATTTCTCCGTCGCCAACGGATTGGCGGGTAACGGATCAGCCGGTTTCAGAAACCCCGTCGGACCGGCCGGTTTCGGAGGCGCCGGGGCATTCGTGCCGTCCGTGCCGGGCGGAACGGCGCCGCTTTCCTGCCGGATATACGCGCATTTCAAGACGAAATTGCCCTTCATCTTGCCCTTGCCCCCGGGCACGACGGAAATGGTCAACTCATCGATATCCATGGTAGCAGTTTGCTGGCCCAGCGCATAGAGAAAATTCACGATGGCGCTCAAATCCCCCTCCCACGTGCATTCGATGGCCAGATCGTACAGGTTCCCCTGCTGCTTCTTTTCCTTGTCCGGCCGGCGCTGGATCAGCGAGAGCGCGCTGTCTTTGGAAACCTGCTCCAGGATTTTCAGGTAATCGGCCGTCACGTCCCGATGCATCGGATACGACAACAGCTTGGCCCGCAACTTCTCCATGCGCGAGTCCCAGTCCGGCTTCTGGGCAATGCTCAGCTCCAACAGCTTGATCTGCTGTTCCAGCGCCCCCTGCTTGTCCGACAATTCCTTCCACGTCTTGACGCGCGGTTCGACCACCCAATAGGTCAGCCCCAGCAGGATCACCACGCCCGATACCCAGCCCAGCAGGAGTTCGCGGGACGACAACTTCATTTTTTGGCCTCCCCGATCTTGCAGGTCATGGTGAACGTCTGGGCCGTGACATCCCTCCTCTTGTTCGGCTGGATGCTGCCCATTTCCACGCCTTTGAACAGCGACGATTTGTCGAGGGCCAGTTTGAAATCGTAAATCGGATTCACGCTCAGGGCTTCGCCGCGCAAGACCACCTGCTTGTTCTTCTTGTGCTGGAACGAGGTCAGGTCCACGTCCTTCGGGATCAGGTCGCTCACTTCCCGCAAATACTCCAGCGCCGTTTCCTGGCGATTGAGGTACTGTTCGAGCGCCTTCACCCGTTCGCGGAGCTGGCGCATGTCGTCATCGGGTTTCTGAAGCGAAGTCGCGCGCGCCTCCAGCCGGGCCACCCGCTTGACCTTCAACCCGTAACCGGCGGCGAACACGAGCGTCCCGGCGAGCCAGACGCCCAGAAACCACGCGCTGGCGGCCATCAGGCGGCGGCGGAGCGTCTTGGAAGACGAGGTCAGCCGCCAGGAGTCCGGCACGAAATCCAGCACGCCGGGCGGAGCCCCGTCCCTCTCCCCGCTTTTCCCGGCCGCCATCGAACGCCGGGCAATGCCCTCGCACAAGGCCGGCAGACTGTCGAGCAGTTTGACCCGGATCGGACACGAAAATTCACACCCGAGACAGGTCTGCCAGGCCTCCGTTTTCTCGTCCCGACACCAGATATCCACCGCCGCCATCGGCGCCGGGCCCTGTTCAAGATCCACCGACAGCATCAACGACGCCAGCTCCTTGACCGCCTCCGCGGCGACCGCCTCTTCGCCCGGGTCCTCCCCCGTATGCAGCGGTTTGAAGGACAACGGAACGCCGTGTTGAACCAGGATCGCCAGAACGCTTCCCTGGTCGAAAATCAGAATCCACTGCCGATCCCGCGGGACGATTTCCTGTTTGTCGGACAGCAGGCGCCACCAGGCCATCGCCTCGGCGTCCAGCCGGTGCAGCCCCAGACCGGCCTTGAAGAACAGCAAGCCGAGTTTCTCCACGCGCTCCTTCTGCATGGCCGCCATGAAGACGAGGCTGGACGTGTCGCCCTTGCGGAGAATCTCGTGCGAGACCGACATCGTATCGACGGGAAACGGAGAGACCTTGTCCATCTGGAGTTCGATCATGCCGCGGATTTCGGAGGGGTCCGTCGAAGGCAATTCCACGACGCGCATGAGCAGTTGGTCCGAGGACACGCCCAGCGCGATGTTGCCCTTCAGATCCGCGCACCGATGCCGGATATGCGCCGCCGTCAGCTCGCTCTGTTCGAGGGGATCCCCCTCCGCGTCCAGCACCACGCGGGAACCGCCCAGCACCTCGGCGCCGCCCTTCCCCGGCCGCAGGCGGGTCCATTCCAGAACGCTCCCCTTGAACGTCATGCCTGTGATGATGAGCCGTTTCATAAAACCCGCATTCTTGTGGATTTGCCCCGGAAAGTCAACGCAAGGCGGCGATTCGCATTCTGCTTGTCCCGCCATTCAGGCAGACCTTAATCTTTGCCCTCATCTTTACCCTTAATCTTTTCCATCTTCTTAATCTTCTTGTCATCCAGGGGCCGTCGCCATACTCTGGCCCGAAGAACAAGGGGATTGCCATGCCGTTTCATGGAACAAACGTTGAATCCCGATCCCATCGTCGCGTGTTCGTTCGCCGCTGGGCATGCCTGGTGTGGCTGGCCGCCGGGATGCTCATCCCGGCCGCATACGCGCAGACGCCGGCGCCCGCGCAATGGATCGACGTCCACCTCCACCTGATCGGGGGACGCGGGCAGGATTACGCCGGCGCCGCCGACACCGCGATCCGCGAGATGGATCGCTTCGGGATCGCAACGGCGATCGTGCTGCCGCCGCCGCAGATCGATCGGCAGCCGGTGTACGACGCCTCCTCCTTCACCGGCGCGTTGCGTCGCCATCGCGGCCGGTTCGCCTGGCTTGGCGGCGGCGGCACGCTGAATTCCACGATCCACCGCTATGCGGACCCGGCGAAGATCACGGACGCGGTGAAGCGGGACTTTGCCGCCGCGGCGGACAAGATCATCGACGACGGCGCCGCCGGTTTCGGTGAGATGGCGTCGCTGCACATCTCCGCCGCCGAGGGGCATCCTTACGAATTCGTGCCCGCCGACCATCCGCTGTTTCTTGTGCTGGCCGATGTGGCGGCCCGGCGCGACGTGCCGATCGATCTGCACATGGACGCCGTGGACGGCGGAATGCCGACGCCGACCCGCTTCGCGAAGTCGTCCAATCCGCCGCAACTGGCGGACACGATGAGGGGTCTGGCGCGCCTGCTGGCCTATAACCCGAAGGCCAAGATCGTCTGGGCCCATGGCGGCTCGGATCCGCTCGGCGCCATGACGCCGGCCGCCATCGGCCGCCTGATGGAGGCGCACTCCAATCTGTACGTCAGCCTGCGGATCGTGGGGGCGCAGGCGCCCATGACGAACAAGGCGCTCTCCGGCGGGGGGCTCGATCCCGATTGGAAGGAGTTGCTGAGCCGGCATCCCGACCGTTTCATGATCGGAACGGACTCCTTCATGGTCTCCGCTTCCGTGCGCGGCGGCGGGCCGGGCGTGACCTTTGCCCAAAAAAACACGCCGACGCTTCAGGCGACGGTTCACTTCCTCTCGCTGCTGCCGCCGGACGTGGCGGCCAGGCTTGTCCGCGAGAATGCAATGCGCATCTACAAGCTGCCGCCGAAGTGAACGCCCGCTTGACACCTCCGAATCCCTGCCCCGTATGCGGCGCCGCGGTTCCCGCTTCGGCGCTCGCCTGCCCCGAGTGCGGGGCGGACCATGAAACCGGCTGGAACGGGGACAAAACCGTTTATGACGGGCTTGACTTGCCGGACGGGGAATTCGATTACGACGATTTCGTGAACCGGGAATTCGGAGACCCCAGGAAAACGGGGCGCGGACGGATGTGGGCATGGCTCGTCGCCTTGGTTCTCGCCGGACTTGTCCTGTTCATTCTTTTAACCTGAAAGGCGCCGTCGAAATTCCGGCTGAACTCCTCCGGCGCTCAAAAGCCGGCGATTAACCCAGCCGGGAACTCAAATAGAATGGCCTTTCGTTTTGGTAGGGCGGTTTCGCCGAAACCGCCGTTCACGGTGAATCGCTCACGATGTTACCGCGGCGCGCTGGGCCAGCACGCCCTACCATTCAAATTGCATCTACC
>JACQHI010000045.1 GCA_016199105.1 Lentisphaerota bacterium
GTACAGCGGGACCTGCGGGACCGCTGCTCTTCCATCATGCGAATGGCTGGCTTGGAAACGAACAAATCTTCACCATGACGGTCATGAACACCGCAAAACCACCGATCGCCAAAATCCGCTCTCTGTTCCAACGCGAGCTCGCGCTGGAAAACGATTTCTTACACCGTGCCCCTAACGACTCAATCATGGATCAAGATTCTCAGACGGCTTATTCTTCTGCTTCTGCGAAGCCTTGATCGTCTTGCGTGCCTTCTCAAACAATGGCGCAATCTCAGGCATGTCTTCGGAACTCATGAAGAAGTCTTTCTTCCCAAAATATTTTGGATCGAACACGATGATCGTTGCGTCCTTTGCGCCAGTTACGAAATAAACACATGTTCCGCTCTTTTCGTGCGTCCACAATTCAGCACCCACTAATATCGGCTGCATATTGCCATTTCCACGAATGATCTTCTCATCGGCCTTCTTCACGAGTTCTTTTTCAAGTGCATCGTGGATTTGCTTGCCCATCTCCTCGCCCTGCTTACTAAGTCGGTGCACAACCTTTGTCACAGCCCGTAATTGACCATCCAAGAAGTGATATTGATGGCAAGTAAGGGGTACGCTGTCATCCTTCATTTCCGTAAGAACAAGAGCATTCGTGTTTCTTGAACCAAACGCCAGATCGAGTTTCCTGGCTTCTGGCCTGACCGGCTGGAGCACCTCGCGAGTCATACCAAGTGTCACATTGTCGGGCATAATCAGCGCCGTGTATTTATCTTGCTGTTCAGCGGCGTTTGCGAAAGCAAAGCCGCAAGCATACAGCATTACAACAAAATAGAGTTTTCTCATTGTGCCACCTCTCGCACTTTTTCGCAGCCCCGGCTTTTTTTTGCAAGCCGACCGCCTAAACAACCTCACGGCTCCCGGAGCAGTTCCAGCCGGAGCCGGTTGAGGGCCGTTTTCGCGGCGCGATCGCGGATCATGGCGCGATCGCCGAACATGATACCGTGCTCGGCCACGGTCTCGATGGCATCGCCCCGGCGGGCGGCCATGGCGATCCAAACGGTCCCCACCGGTTTATCCGGCGTTCCCCCGTCCGGCCCGGCGACGCCGCTCAGCGCGAGCGCGTAATCCGCCCCGCTCTTCTTCAGCGCCTGGCCGGCCATGCTCTGCACCACCGGTTCGCTGACGGCGCCATGCTCTCGAATGAGCCCCGCGGGCACCTGGAGTTCGGACTCCTTCGCCCGGTTGGCATAGGTCACCCAGCCTCCCCAATAATACTCGCTCGATCCCGGAACATCCGTCAGGTATCTGGCCAGCAAGCCGCCGGTGCAGCTTTCCGCGGTGGCCACGGTCTTATGCCGGGCCTTCAAGAGTCGGGCCAGAGCCTCCTGCAGGGTCTCCTGGTCATGGCCGAACACGGCATCGCCCAGGCTCGATTCGACGTCCTTCCGGATCCTGTCGAGTTCCGCCTGGGCCTTTTCGGCCGTCTCAAATTCACTGCGGATGCGCACCGATACGATCCCGCCGGTCGCCGTGGTGCCGACCTTGGGATTCCGGTCGCGCCGCATCAGCGGGCCGAGCGTCTCGCCGACCGCCGACTCCCCGAGTCCGAACGTATTGATCTTGAGCGTCAGGATCACCCGGCCGGAAAGGCCCGGCAGCCCCGGCGCGGCATGCCGCTCGAACATCGCCCGCATTTCCGAGGGCACTCCCGGAAAACAATGGATCGTCGTGTTGCGGATGACGGCCTTGATCCCCGGCGCCGTTCCGGCGGGATTCTCCAGCATCGTCGCCCCGCGCGGGCACAACGCCTGGATGCGGTTGCTCTCCGGCATCGCGCGCCCCCGCGACTTGAACAAGGCTTCAATCCGCTCCAGGGACGGCTTATCGAATTCAAGGGGCACTCCCAGAAACCGCGACAAGGCTTCGCGGGTCAAATCATCTTCCGTCGGGCCCAAGCCGCCCGTCACGATCACCAGGGCGGCTTCCGCCGTGGCCGAGGCCAGGGCGCGCATGATCGCCTTCACGTCGTCCGGGACCGTCAGATGATACCGGGTCATGACCCCCTTCTCGGCCAGCCGGGCGCTGAGCCAGGCCGAGTTGGTGTCGGTCGTCTGCCCCATCGTCAACTCATCGCCCACGGAAAGAATTACTGCTTCCATAATATCAGCGGCTGCTTATGCGCTCGGCGACCCCGCTCTTGGCGGGATTGGACAATAAATGCAAAAGAAGAGAAAAAAATCGCCGCAAAGAGGCGCAAGAAGCGCAAGCCTGCCCGAGCATCGGCCAGGGTTTATGATTGGGGAAATGCATATTTTTTGATTTCCAGCTTTGGAGCGCCAAAATTGATGAGGAACCCGTGTTCTTTCTCCCTTTTGCGCTTCCTGCGCCTCTTTGCGGCGATCCTCTCGGATCTGTCATCACCCATGCCTATTGCATTGCATTGGACGGCGGGCAGAATATCATGACGGCGTTTTTTCTCAAACCTGAAAAAACAGGAGATTTTTACTCGAAGGACGCAAAGGCAGCAAAGAATGACAAAATTATTTACAGCAAAACCATTAAAAATGGAGAAGCGAATGTCGGTCGAAATGATTCTGTCGTACTTCCCATAGCGCTTACGCAAATTTGGGATATTCATAATGCGTTCGAACTCTGAAAAATCGGAACGGAAACGGATGGCCGGTATAAAACCGGCACTACTGTGTTATCTGCAAAAGCGATTGGCCGGCATCATACCGGCCCTGCTCTGTTATCTCCTGCTTGCCGCAACGTCAACACTGGCGGCCGCCACGATGACCAATTCCATCGCTTTTCCAGCGCGCCCGCGGGTGGCCTATACCGCCGCCGAACTGGCCGCGTGGACAAACGACCCCGCGCGCAAACCCGCGCTGGATGCCCTTCTGGCCCGGGCCAACAGCCTGGCCGCCACGAATCTTTACGTCCCACCGGAAGGCGGACAGTGGGACTTTTATTACGCCTGCCCGAAGGACGGCGCCACGTTGTCCGCCGAATCCCTGGCGCGCCATGTGTGCCCCCGCTGCCGCGCGGTCTTCACCGACGAGCGCACCGTTGCCGCCTATCGCACTCTCCTGCATAACCGCTTGAACGATCAATGTCATGATCTCGCCCTGGCCTATGCCCTGACGGGCGATGTGAAATACGCGGAAACGGTCCGCCAGGCCCTGCTCGAACTGGCCCGCCTCTACCCCTCATGGGAACGCCACGACCGGTGGGGCCGCAAGGGCCTCCTGGCCGTCGTCGGCGGCAAGCGCTATTGCCATCATCTCTCGGAAGCCGTCGGCATCATCAAGATGGCCAAGGCCTACGACATGATTGTCGAGGCCCCCTGTTTTTCCCCGGAGGACCGAGCCGCCATCGAAAAGGATTTCCTCCGGGCCACCGTGGAGGAAACGCGCCGGTTCGAATATTTCGAGGGCGGCCGCAATAATCACCAGACCTGGTTCAATGCCTCCTATGCGGTCGTGGGGCTCGCCTTGGGCGACGAGGCGCTGCTGCGTTATGCCAATGACGGACCCTACGGGCTCGCCTGGCAGACCGACCATAGCGTCACCGAGGACGGTCTCTGGTACGAGGGCGGCATGGCCTACCATTTCTATGCTCTGGATGCGATCGTCGAAATCCTGAAGTCGTTCGACCGGGCGGGCTGGCCGGTCCGGGAGCCCCGAATCGAAAACCTGTTCGCGGGTCCGCTGCAGTTTGCCTATCCGGACGGCCGATTCCCCGTCATCAACGATAGCGACCCCTCCAGCCTCTACGCCTATACGCGCTTCTACGAATGGGCCGGCGTCTTCTTCACCAACCCGCTCTTCGCCGCCGCCGCCCGGATGAAACCGGATGCCCCCCTGGTCCAGGGCAACAGCCAGGCCATGCGGGATGCCGGCCTGGTGTTCCTGCGCCGTGGCCAGGGCTCGAATGCCGTTTGCGCCGTCGTGGATTACGGTCAGCACGGCGAGGCCCACGGACACCCCGACAAGCTGAACCTCATGCTCTTCGCGCTCGGCCGGGAATTGGCGCTCGATCCCGGCCGGATCAGCTACAGCGTGCCCGAATTCAAAACCTGGGCGCGCACCACGCTGGCTCACAACACCGTGGTCATCGGCCAAAAGGATCAGGCGCCCACGACGGGCTGCCTGGACTATTTCGAGGATGCGCCGGACTATGCCGCCTGCCGCGTGTCAACGGACGACGCCTATCCCGGCCATACCCTGAAACGCTTCCTGGTGCTGACCGATCGGTTCCTGGTGGACGTCTTTTCCGTGGCGGGCAAAAAGAAGGCCGCTCTGGATTGGATCGTTCACGCGCGCGGCGCGCCGGAAGCAAACCCGCTTCTGCTCCCCTGCTCCGACACGCTGGGCGATACCAACGGCTATCAGCACCTCAAAGCGCTGACGACAGGGAAAGGACAGGCTTGTTTCACCTTCGAGCTGGGCCAGCCCAACGGAAGCACCCTGCGGCTCTTCTGCCTGGGCGACGAAGCCTCCACCCTGTATTCCGGTTCAGGCATCGGTTACCAGCTATCCGACAACGTCCCGTTCCTCCTGCGCCGCCGGACGGATAAATCTGCCGTGTTCATAACGCTCTTCGACCTCTCCGGGCAAGCCACCCTGATCACCAATGCAACGGCGAAACTCACGGACAACGCCGGCCTGACCAAGGTGGACCTCCTGATTGAAACCGCCCAGGGCCCGGTGACCGTCACCCTGAACCTGTCCGATCCCAAGAAACCGGACGCCACCTATAAACCGGTTCGCTTCAATCCATAAAGGAAAGATTATGACTCTGTCCAGTTGCCGGCTCCGCGCAGCGTCGCCCTCCAAGTGCCGATCGTTTCAATCCCCATGGAGGGCGACGCTGCGCGGAGCCGAGCTTTTTGTGTGCCCGCTAATCATGCCCCTTCGCCGGGACTACGGCGGCACAAGCACGAATCTCATTTTCGAAAAGAATCTGCCAACCCCCTATCACCTATCAACTACCACCTGTCACCTCTCCTCCCACCTACCCCACAACATTTATCCAGCGCTTCGCGGGACCTGCCACCTACAACCTGTTTTTCAATGAAATCCTTCTCCCTTCTCATCAAACCGTCCGGCGCCGACTGCAACCTGAACTGCGCCTATTGTTTTTACCTCGGGAAAAACCGACTGTATCCAGACTCCCCTACGCATCGGATGAGCCTTGAAACCCTCGATCGCATGATCGCCTCCTACATGGCAACGGAGCAGCCTCAATACGCCTTCGGCTGGCAGGGCGGCGA
>JACQHI010000046.1 GCA_016199105.1 Lentisphaerota bacterium
AAAAAAATGAGTAGGGGATTCTGGACACCATGCGATTTTTTAAGACACTGTATCAGTTGATCCGCCAATTCCTGCTGGTGAGCTGGCACCAGGGCATCCGCATGGCCATCCAGCTCGCCGCCAACCGGCTCCGCTGGAGGGGCGTGATGGCGCTCAACCCGGCGGTGTTTCCCGAAATCCCATCCAATTCGTCGTCCTATCTCCACCTGCTTCCGAACAAGCCTCTTGTATCCATCGTTATGCCCGTATTCAATTCCCGCTATCTCCGCGGCTCGGTGGACAGCGTTCTGAAGCAAAGCTATCCGGAATACGAGCTGATCCTGGTGGACGACCAGTCCACCGATCCGGACACGCTGAAGGTGCTGGATGAGGTTTCGCGCGAGGCGAAAGTCCGGCTGATCCGGAATCCGAAAAATCTCGGCATCAGCGGCGCGACCAACGCCGGCATCGCGGGGGCGAAGGGCGACTTCATCGCCTTCATGGATCACGATGACCTGATCCACCCCGACGCGCTGGCCGTGTTTGCCCGCGCCTTGAACGGGACGGGGCGGGACGCTGACGTCTTTTACACCGACGAGGCCCGCATTGATTCCCAGGGCGTAGTGGTGGCACACATGCGAAAGTGCCCCGTCTCGCTGGACTTGCTGCTCTCCTGCAACGCCGTGCTGCATTTCTGCATCATTCGGAAAACCGCGCTCCTCAAGATCGGCCTGCTGAATCCGGAATTCGACGGCTCGCAGGATCACGACCTGGTGTTGCGGGCGTTCGAACAGGGACTCCGGTTCCACCATATTCCCTGCATCGTGTATGCCTGGCGCATCCATGCCGGTTCGATGTCCAGCGATACCCGCTCGGATTCGGCCACTCCCGTGTTCCCCAAAGCCTATCTCGGCGGCAAGGCGATGATCCGGCGTTACCTGGACCGGAACGGTATCCGCGCCACGGTCACGGACGACGTCTTCCCGTGGTATCGGGTGAAATACGCCGTGCCGGCGACCGCCGGCGAGGTGGCCATCATCATCCCGTTCAAGGACAAGCCGGACTATCTCCGCCGCTTCATTGCCAGCATGGAGAAAACCTCCTATCCGCACTACAAGCTGATCCTCGTGAACAACCGATCCGAACAACCCGACACGCTGCGCTACCTGGAGGAGTTGAAGGGGGATGCGCGTGTCCGGGTGTTGCCGTTCGACGAGCCGTTTAACTTTTCGCGGCTGTACAACCGTGTAGTGGCGCAGGTGCCGAACGAAATCCTGCTGTTTCTGAACAACGACATGGAAGTGAGCAAGGCGGACTGGCTGGAGGCCCTGTTGGAGCACGGGGTCCGGAAGGATGTCGGTGCCGTCGGCGCCCGCCTGCTCAGGCCGGACGGGAACATCCAGCATGCCGGCGTCGTCTTCACCCCCAGTATTTTTTCCTGCGCCCGGCATCTGCTGTGGGATGACGAGCAGTACACGCGGGTCCAGCGCGAGGTGTCCGGCGTGACGGCCGCCTGCATGATGATCCGGAAAACCGTGTTTCAACAGGTGGGCGGCTTCGACGAAATTCATTTTCCGATCGGCTTCTCCGACGCCGATCTCTGCTTGAAAATTCTCAAGGCCGGCTATCGCATCATTTACACGCCGTTCGCGGAACTCATCCATCACGAGTCCGCCACCCGCAAAGTGCAGGAAGAAAGCTACGAGATTTACACCCTGTTCGACCGGTACATCGGCGACACGCCCATGAACGACAAGCACTACAAGACCGCCTTTCTGACATGAATTTTATTTTTTATTGCGATTATCCGCCGGCCGGCCATGACTATTACGACGCTCGGAAGCCGGTTGTCGGCTGGGTGTCCTCCGATGTCCGGATTGACCGGATGGAGCTGGCGGCGGACGGTGTCGTTGACCGGCGGGTCCGGTTGGTCCCGCGGACGGATGTCGAAAAGGCCAACCGGAAGCGCTTCAGGCATCATACGGGCTTTGAATCGTCGGTCACCGTGGCGGAGTGGTTGAAAGGGCGGGATTCCCTTGCCGTGTTGCTCCGTCTGTTTTCCGGCGAAAAAGCCGTCGGCGACATACCGTTGACGCTGGTCTCCGCCCTGGCCCGCAAACAGCGGAAACGGGACCGGCTCGGACCCGTGCTGGCCTGTCCCCAATGCCATGCGGCGCTGGTCCGTCTGTCGGACGCGTTCCGCTGCGAGCCCTGCGGACAAACGTATTCTACCACCGGCAACAGCGTGGATTTCCTGACGGAGGAGTTCAAAAAAACGTTTTCGATCGCACCGACGGAAAACGTGTCGGCCTGGGGCTACGATCCGAAGATTCTCGACATTATCCGGCGAAATCCGGAGGGGCTTTTTCTGGACTGCGGGGCTGGGTTCCGCAACCAGCATTACGACAACGTGATCAACTACGAGATCGTGGACTATCCCTCGACTGATGTGCTCGGGGTCGGAGAGCGGCTGCCATTCGCGGACGACTCCCTGGACGGCGTGTTCAGCGTGGCGGTGCTGGAGCACGTCAAGAGTCCGAAGGACTGCGCCGCGGAGATCGAGCGGGTGCTCAAACCCGGCGGCGTGCTGTTCTGCGCGGCGGCCTTTTTGCAGCCGGTGCACGCTTATCCGCATCATTACTTCAACATGACATCGCTCGGGCTGGAAAGCCTTTTTCCCAACCTCGAGATCAAGGAACGGGAGGTGCCGCTGTCCCTGCATCCGATGAAGGCGGTGACGTGGCTTCTGCAAGGCTATGCCAACGGCCTGAGCGAGCCTTTGAAGAGCCGGTTCCTCAAAATGCCGGTGTCGGAGCTCCTGGCGCTGGGCGGTCCGGAGCGCTGGCACGAGCTGCCGCTCGTGCGGGATCTTGCCCGCGAGAAATGGTTCGAACTGGCCAACGGCACTACAATTCTTGCGGTGAAGAAATGACAAAAGTCCGGTGGGAGGAGATGTTCAAGGACGAGATGGAGGCGGCCATTGCCCGGCGACCGGTGTGTTATCTGGCCTACGGCCTGGCCGAGCCGCATGGCCTTCAGAACGCCCTCGGGCTTGACGGCTTGAAGGCGCAGGCGCTGGTGGAGCTGGCGGCGCAAACCCATGGCGGCGTTGTGGCGCCGATGGTCTGGTGGCACATCCACGAAACGCCGCTCGGCATCGCCTGGCTGGCCCGTCAAAACGCGCCGCAACCTTTTCTCACCGCGATTCCGCCCGACATTTTTCTCCATCAATTGCTGTATCAACTCAGGGCGGTCGAGGCCGCCGGGTTTCGCGCGGCGATTTGCGTGACGGGGCATTACGGCGGCGTGGAAATAGACATGCGCCAGCTCTGCGAGTTGTATTCACGATCCCGTCCGCTGAGGGCGGTGGCGTTGGCGGATTGGGAGGCCATACGCTACAAGGATTACCACGGCGATCACGCGGGAATGTGCGAAACATCCCAGCTCGCCTATCTGCGACCGGAGCTGGTGGATCTGACGCGCATGCCGGCACAGCCGTTCGAAGGACCGGTGTTTGCCTCCACGGACAATGCGCGCCAAGCCTCGCGCAGCGAAGGCGAGGGCATCGTGCGGAGCCAGGTGGAATATTTTGGGAAACTGTCGTCCCGTCTGCTCAAGGAGGCCGAGGGGCAGCCCGCCGGCGAACGGATCTCCTGGGATAAAACCGAGCGGATCTGGCAGGAGTTTGTCATGGATAAACCGCACTGGATCGGCAGTCTTGAGGGCGACAGCGGCTGGCCACGGATCGCCGAGCGGCGCAAGCTGTTCCCTCTACTGGATATTTAACCTTGTTCAGATCAAGGGGCATGATCATTTTCTGGGCCTCTTTGTCTGTTGGCGTATTTGGTATTCTGTGTGTGCCTCCGCCACGACGGGCAAGCCGACCTCCTCCGGCGGGACCAGCATGGCCTTGCCATGACGCATCATGGCCAGAGGTATTCCGCTTCGGCGGTGTTCCTCGATGACGCCTTTGACGGCGTCGCGCAAGGCCTGCTCAGCCTTGTCGGCAAACGACTCAAGGTCTTGGAGTTCTTTCTTTTTCATGATTCACCTCTTGCTTGTTCAAGGATCATGGCATAGGCAGTCTCATCGTGAATGACCTGCTCCGTCCCTTTCAAGACGGCCACTTTGTGGGGAGCATCCCCTTGGTTGTCGAAGATCACGATATCGTCACACAAATCGCGATAGACATGGAGAAGGTTGTGCATGCTGCGTGTAAACCTCCTGCGGGCAACTTCAGACGGGATGTTGTGGCCGCCCTTGCTGACTCGCACGGCTATACGTTCCAGTGAAAGTTCAACCATTGGAATCCAGAGGAAGATAAGATGCACGGTATAGCCGGACAACTTCAGCTCCCGGAAGAGGTGCAGATAGCTTCTGCCGGATAATGTGGTTTCAAAGGCAAAATCAACCCGTTTGACGACCAGTTCGTCAATACGGCGAAGAAACAACTTGCCGGCCGCCATCGCGACCGCATCCACATCGTACGGCGACAACCCCTGGGCAATCATATCGGCATTGACGAAGGTTCGACAGGCGACAATCTGCTGTAGATAGCGGTTGGCAAACGTCGTTTTGCCCGCGCCGTTGGGTCCGGCAATGACATAAACAACGGGACGCTGCTGTTTCCGTCCTTCTGCCTTCATCCTTTTGCCTTTCCTGACAAGTCCCGTCGCGCAAATAATTTGAAGTTTTGCACAGTCTTAAGGCCCGGGCAAGAGGTAAAGCAGGCGGGTTGGGAATTCGCGCCAACGCTCCACGTCGCCACGGGCAAGTGGCCCCTTTGCCGCAGACGGGGCAACGTCCAACAGCCAACGTCCCACGTCGCCTCGTGGCAAGTGGCCCCTTTGCCGCAGACGGGGCAACGCCCAAGCAAGGATAAACCTGAAAAATTGTCGGGCTTCCATATGCTGTTGACGGTCATGGGGCGCTCCTTTACGCTTGCGCTTTTCGCTGTGAACATCACTTAAAACCGGACGTTTGTCTGAGCTTTTAATGCCCTCTTTTCTTTCCATTTTCCATAACGCCGAGTGGCTGCTGATCGTTGCCGTGGGGACGGCGCTCTCGGCCACGTTCACGGCTCGAGCCGCCATGAAACGCGGTTTCACGCCGGCGCCCCTGGCGCTGATGACGATGACCCAGTCGTTTCTGTTCGTGGTCGTTCTGACGGGGCTGATGGCCGCGCCGGGGACCGTGGCCCGGACGTTCGCTTTCGATTCCATGGGCGTGGCGCTCGTGGGCGGCATGGTCGGGGCGTTGGGGCTGTGTTGCAGTTATCCGGCTTTGCGGCAGGCGTCCACGGGTCCGGCCTCGACCGTCATGTCCATGTCGGTGCTGGTTCCGATTGTGGCCGGCTTGCTGGCCGGGTGGGATCCGCCCTTGAGCCGCATCAAATGGGTGGGCTGTGTGCTGACGCTGGTCGCGACGGCGGCGATCCATCTGGGCAAGTCGGCTCGGGCCGCCGGGGAGCGATATCACTGGGTCTGGCTGGCGACCGGCGCCATGCTGTGCTTCGGGGTGAGCCAGGCGGCGCAGAAATTCATCACGGTCCTGCATCCGCTGACCGGCGGCGAGCCGCGTTATCTGTTCATGGCGACTTATTATTTCGCCTGCATGCCCACGCTGCTCGTCTATATCAAACTGAAAGGGCTGCGGTTGGAGTGGCGGGCGTGGCCGTATGCCATGGGGCTGGCGTTGAGCAGTTTCGTCCAGTTCCTTACCATGCTGGTCCTTCTCCAGCATGTCTCGACCGCGCTGGTCTATATTACCTTCAACGGCGGTTCGATTGTCCTGATCCTGCTGGTTTCCGCTTTCATGCTGGGGGAGCGGTATCGGCCGCTGGTCTGGATCGGCTCGATCCTCGGCATCGTCGGCATCGTCCTGATGCGGCTGTAGCCGGGAAAAGAGACCTATGGCGGTGGGGGAGAGGGGAGACGGATTGGGCCAAACGGATTACGCGTGATGTTCGTTTGCGGCGGTTATTTTCCGGGGTGAGCGTGAAGCTTCAACCCCCGCCACGCTGACACGCATGGCAGGGGGCACTCACATAAACAATGGGCTCATCTTGCTTTGCGCTGGAAAACCGCCCGGAATCCGCTACAGTCGTGGCTTGATAAGTCTAAAAAGCGTTTTCTCTGAAAATGGAAGCCGAAAATCCAATATTGAACAGCCCGTATGACGAGCCGTTGCTCCACTACTGGA
>JACQHI010000052.1 GCA_016199105.1 Lentisphaerota bacterium
ACGGGGATGGCGCCGGCCCAGCCCCACGGCTGATTCCAGGCAAGGATCGTGCCGGACACCGTTCGGATGTACCAGCTACCGGTTGCCGGATCCCAGACGGCCAGATCGGAAATACCGTCGCCATCATAGTCGCCCGGCACGGGGATGGCGCCGGCCCAGCCCCACGGCTGATTCCAGGCAAGGATCGTGCCGGACACCGTTCGGATGTACCAGCTACCGGTTGCCGGATCCCAGACGGCCAGATCGGAAATGCCGTCGCCATCATAGTCGCCCGGCACGGGGCGAACGCCAGCCCATCCCCACGGCGTCGCCCACGCGATATTCGAGCCGGCCAGCGAGCGGACGTACCATTCACCGGAGAGTTCGTCGAAGACGGCCAAGTCGCTGCTGCGGTCCCCGTCGTAGTCGTTCGGAACCAACGCAGCGCCGGCCATTCCGGCCGCGCACACAAGGATAGCCACAAGTTTCATCTGACGCTCTGGAACAGCTTGTTGAGCATTTTATTTTAATGTTTTCGGTTCAATGCTGGAGCTGCCGACGCCATTCCAAATGCCATTCCAAATGCCGCCGCCCTTTGTTCGTTTCATTGCTTTCTTGCCCATCGGTTTCTTTACGCCACTTTTTTTGCCGATGATATGTGCTTTCATTGTCCTCACTCTCCTTTTCTAAACGTTGTGATTAATGTCTTCAGTTGTTCCCTCGTCCCCGGGTCATAGAGAAAAGCGATTCCGTCCGCCATGTCTTTTACGGCATGAATCTGTTGAAGGACTGTCTCCAGAGGCAGTTCGGCGTTGACTTTCCGTCCTTCTCCATCCCTGAGAAGCGCCTCTCGCTGTGTTCCGTCGGGTGTTGTCCGCACCTCCCTTTTGGGCGGAGCCACGGAAAACTGCAAAAAGATGGGGACTGTTTTGCTTCCGTGTCTGACGATGGAGACCATGTTGCGCGCCTCCGCCTGCAGGGTTGCGAGCGGGCCGTTCTGGTAACGCTGAAGCTGAAGGCCGAACAAATCCACCAGCGGAGCAATTTGTTCCCCGTGCTTGTCAAGGAGAGTACGGTCGGTCACAAAACTCAACTTTGCCTTGTGGCGTTCCGCCAAGGCTCGAACGCGTTTGACGGCGGAAACCGGATCGTCTATCTCCTCTTGTGGAGCATGGCTGCTTGCCGCCCAGTGCTCGGGGTTGTATTGTATGAAGGTCACAGAAAGGCCGTTCAAATCGGCAACGGCCTTTTCAAGGTCGGTCACGGATCCCCTGCAGATCATTGTGCCGGGTCCCGCAACTTGCCGAAGCAGCGCAAGCTTGGCGCCGTAGGTGGAGACAATGTCATCGTGTCTCAGGGTTCGGTTAAAGAACGGTACATCGTCGTTTCCGGAAAGGACAACACTCAGCATCAGATCTCTCAATTCCCTCGGCGCCGGCGGGGATGAAGCTTGAAAGTCATCGGACAAAACACTCAACGACGTCGTGCAAATACCGATCATTGCGCACCGCGCCACGAGAGCCGCAAGAGTTTTCACACCGGCCTGAAAATACGCTGTATGTGTATATGCTTTCATTGCGCGAAGGATGCCGGGAAAGAGGCGGGCATGCAAGTCTATCCGGGTGCGGCTTGACGGAACAGCCCTGATCCGCCAGACTATCCGGCGCCCTGTCCAACACGAATCGTCAGGAGGCCGACATGCAGACCATACCCATCACCGGTGAAATGACCGATGCCGTCGTCAAGGAACTCCGGCAAAGCGCCCTCTTCCGCGACCTGGCGGAAAAAGACCTCAAGGAAATCACCAAGAGCGCCGTCATGCTCCAGTACGACGACGGCGAGACGGTCGTCGAGGAAGGCGGCGTTTCCGACAGTTTCTTCGTCATCGCCTCCGGCGAAGCCGTCATCAAGCGGACGCACGAAACCAGCCGCGAGCTCATCGAGATCGCCCGGGTGAAGCCTTTCGATACGATCGGCGAGCTGGGCCTCCTGCTGGGCCAGCCCCGGACGGCCACCGTCACCGCGGGACCCGACACGCTCCTGCTCAAGTTCAACCAGACGTTTTTCCAGGACATGTTCCGGAAATTTCCCGATTTCGCCCTGGTCGCCTGCAAGGTGATGGCCAAGCGCGTCCAGCAATCGGTCCACACCGTCGCGCCCGCCGCGGCCGACGCCGGGGCGCCGGCCC
>JACQHI010000053.1 GCA_016199105.1 Lentisphaerota bacterium
ATACGCGAAAGGCGCGAAAAAGGAAACCAAGATTCTGTTAAAGGATTATCTTCTTTAATTTTAGCCATTACCCGAAACTCGATCAGTTCTTAGCACTTTCGCGTAATTCGCGCATTTCGTAGTTAAGAGTGATTTTGGATGGATAAGTAGTAAACAGAGGAGAGCCCCTATGCTGACATCCGGTCTGGTATCCGTCACGTTCCGCAAACTGTCCCCGAAGGAGATCGTCGCCCTGGTCGCGCAGGGCGGACTGGCCGCCATCGAATGGGGCGGCGACATCCACGTGCCGCACGGCAACACGCAGGCCGCCCGCGACGTCAAGGCGCTGACGCTCGACGCCGGTCTGAAGGTCGCCGCCTACGGGTCCTACTACCGCGTGGGGCAGGAGAAGGATGCCAACGCCTTTTCGTTCGACGCCGTGGTGGAAACCGCCGCCGCGCTGGGCGCTCCGGTCATCCGGGTCTGGGCGGGGAATCGCGGTTCGGCCCAGGCGGACGAGGCCACCTGGTCGCTGATAGAGGAGGAGTCGCGCCGCATCGCCGGACTGGCCGCCCAGGCGAACATCCGCGTGGCCTATGAATTCCACGGCGGCACGCTCACGGATTCCAACGCCACCGCGCTGCGCCTCGTGAAGGAGGTCAATCACCCGAACATGGGCGCTTATTGGCAGCCGTTAAGCCATCTTCCCGAGGCCGACGCGATGGACGGGCTGAAAGCGCTCACGCCCTGGCTCGCGAACATCCACTGTTATTACTGGAAAGAGGGCGTCCGATGCGCGCTGGCGGAAGGCCGAGAGGCGTGGGCATCCTTTCTCCAACACCTCCGAAAAACAGGCAAGAACCTGTGTATCCTCATTGAGTTCGTCAAGGATGACGAACCGGCTTCGTTCCTGCAGGACGCCGCCGCCCTGCGGTCATGGCTGTTGCTGCTCTGACCGATCAGCGAATGCCCAGGCTCTTAAACTCGTCCACGGTATCCTTCAGAATAGCCTCATAACCGGCCATCAGGGACGCCGGGAAACCGTATTCATGGGTGCTATCCACTTCGTAGCCATGCTCCTTCAGCATGCGCTCGGTGGGCAGGTAGAGGCCCGTTCCGTTGGAGTAGCCCATGGGGAACGTCACGCCGCGCCGATACCATTTCAAAAGCTTGTTGCCGAACTCGCCCACCGCCTCGCCTTCCAGGGCGATCAACCGCAGCCCTTGCGCCAGTTGGATGCCGTGCGCAAGCACCGGGGCGAAGGTCGGCAGCGGAATGCCCTGGTCCAGCCGTTTCAGCAAACGATGCGCCATCATCGTCAGCAATTCGTCGTTACGGGATTTCCACGCTTCGATGTCCTTCCGGGTCACGCCCATCAACGGCCAGCGCATTTCCTTGAGCGCACACCGGATGCGCGGCTTCAACGCGACCAGGCCGCTTTGCAGGATTTCAAGCACCTCCCGCGCCGCGATGTCACCCGCCTTGTCGATATCCTCGAACGTGCCGCTGCGCCACGATTTGCCGCCGTTGCCGTCCGCGATCACACAGGCTTTCGCGTCACCGCCGCAGCCTTGCAGGAACAGACTGACCGGCTTGCCGAAATGGCTGTCGAGCTTTGCCATGGCCGCGCCCGGGTAATCCGCCGAAATGGCGTGACCGCCGGCCGTGGAGGGATGACAGGAGATGGAGAAGAGCAGGCAGATCGTCTTGCCGTCCGCGTCCTGGAAGGAGACCACCGGCAGCGACCGGCAGACTTCCCCCTTGGGATTCGGCGCCCACTGCGCGATGCCCTGCGCGTCGGGAAGCCGGCGGCTCACCGGTATGGAGCTTTTTCCCACGGCGCCGTGGACCGTGACCTCGCGGGCGGACACCATCGCATGACGCGCCGCCTCGAGTGTGGCCTGGACCACTTTTTCAAGATACGCGCGGTCGGCCCGCAAATCGAAAAACCCGTAGGCCCAGGTGCCGACGGTCGGCCCGAGGTGGGTATGCGAAAAATTCATCAGGATCTGCTTCGGCAGGAG
>JACQHI010000054.1 GCA_016199105.1 Lentisphaerota bacterium
CTCTTCAAAGCCGGCGCCGCACAGCGCGTAATCACGCCCCCCGTCGGCCTCTCCATGACAGGCTGGAGCCCCCGCGCCACGGGCGACACGATTTCGCGTTATGTCCATGACGACCTGCATGTCAAAGTCCTCGCCGTGGAACGCGGCAAAGCCGCCTGGCTCATGGTGGCGGCGGATCTGACGGGCATCGATGCCATTGCCACCGAACAGATCCGGCGCGGCATCTCGGGCAAGACCGGCGTTCCGCCGGAATCCATCCTGGTCTGCGCCACGCACACGCATTCCGGCCCCGCCGTGGCCACCGTCGTTTCCCTGTGCCACATCCCCAAACACCGATTTGACGGCAAAAACTTCCCCACCGTGACCAGCGCCGACGTCAACGTCTGGTGGCATGACGGCATCAACCGGGAATGGAAAGACAGGTTCATTACCCTCGCCATCGAGGCCGCTGTCGAGGCTTGGAATGTCCGGCAACCGGCGGAAGCGAGTTTCACCGACGTAGAGGCAGAGGGACTTGCCAGCTCGCGGCGGGTATGGATGTCCGACGGCACATGGGGCGATCCCCGTAAACTCAATGCCCCCGGCGTCCAGGTGGTTTCACGCACCACCATCGACAGCCGCGCGCGCATGCTCTGGATCCGCGACCAACAGACTAAGGCGCCTCTGGCCGCCGTCATCAATTACGGCTCGCATCCCTGGGTTTTTTTCGGCTCCGGGTTTTCCGCCGATCTGGCCGGGGCGACAGCCGCCGCCGTGGCCGCCGCCTGGAAAGCGCCGACTGCCGCGCCGCCGGTTGTTCTGTTCACCGCCGGCCCCGAGGGCGACGTGACCCTGATCTGGAACATCGAAATGGACAAGCTCTGGCGCGCACAGCCCGACCCCGGCGAATCCGAGAAGGACTATATTGCCCGTCGCGAGCAGGTTTTCGACAGTGAGCTCAACCGTCTCAGCGGCCTGTTGACTCGGCGCATCCTGACGGTTCTGCCGGCCTCCGATCGCTGGCAGACCGATCCCATTCTCAAGGCGGATCGTCAAGTGGTGGCGCTGCCGGTCAAGACGCGATACCGTCCGCCGAAGGAAGCGCTGCTGGCCGACTGGCAGAAAGCGGCGCCGCCGGGCCGGCATCTGACGGAAATCCAGGTTCTGCGCATCGGCGATGGCGCTTTTGTGGGGCTGCCGGGAGAACCCTTCGCCTCACTCGGCCTGGCCATTCGGGCCGATTCCCCTCTTCCGCACCTGATGGTGCTGGGCCTGGCCAACGAATTCGGGGTGCTCACGTATATCGGCGATCGCGCCGCCTTCGCATTGGGCGGATATGAAATCGAGCTTTCCCCCCTGGCGGAGGGCGCCGGCGAAATTCTGGTCGAACACGCCGTCGCCCTGCTCCGCCGGACGGCCGGATCGGAGTGATTGCGTAACGGCACTGAAATCCCCTCCGTCTCCTCCACCCCTATCACCCCAACACCTATCTTTAACCCCCGACACTCAACCCTCAACCTATAACCCACAACCGAAAACCTCAAGCTCCCCCCGCCAGGCCACGCTACCCGGCCTGCTCGCCCACTACTCGGTCAAACGCCCTGCCGCGTGAAAGAACATCGCCCTATGGGTGATACCACGCCCCCGCCTGCTACAGCGTACGACTATTGGGCGTTGGCTGTTGTGTGTTGGATGTTGGACGTTGAATCCCTCTTTCCGCCTTGCCCCGCCTCCTTGCGCTTGCCAACGGACAACTTTTCAGCCTCTCCCGCGCCGCAACTTCCCGTCTTTCTAGCCATTTAACCCCGGATGAGTTTTTACACAGTCGCGAGCTCGTCGTTCACCCGCACCACGGCCTGCGTTGTGGCCGAGCCGAGCACGCTGATCTTGGGCGGCACGGTCCGCTCGGAATATTGATTTAACTGGTTCGCTGTGTAATCCGAGACGCCGCGGGCGTCCTCGCTTTGGGTCCGATTCCCGATATTGTCAAATCCATACCCGAATTCCTGGCCCGCGACCGGCCGGCTCGTGTCCTGGAGATTGTCTCCAAAATACCGCGCCGCGTTGGTCACTTCGGAACGGGCGTGATGGACATTTGTTGAATGTTTAGACGTGATACTACCGCCTTTCCCATATGCCGACTTCATCCACGAAATACTTCGTGCTGAACCTGAACTTGTTGACTTTCGCCAGCCGTGGGCTGTCCTCATAGTTTACCAAGATTGTCGGACCGACCCTTTCGGGCTTCCCCAAGATTGTCGGACCGACCCTTTCGGGCTTCCCCTTTCGGGCTTCTCAAATCCTCGCCGAAGACATCGTCCCGCACCGCCCCGATCGCGCCGAACCTCGCGTCCGCAAACGCCAGCCAAAAGCCTACCCTCAGAAGGCAAAAGGTGTAAGGCAAAAGGTGTCAGTCCGATAATCTTGGTGTTTTTTCTAATTTTCTTTTCAAACGATTGAGTTCAGGATCATCGCCTTGCTCCACAAGCCTGTTGGCCTGCGAGACGGAGGTCCGATACCCCATCACCAAATGCCCCGCAATCCAGTCTGCCCCCACACTCGTTTGACGCTTTAACCACCAAGCCATGGCCTGTTTCCTCTTATCCCCTTTCTTCAAAGCCCGCAATCGTTCCTGGGTTAAATCCAGTCTCGCCAGCCCTTTCTCCAACCAGTCGGATGCCGCCCGTTCGTCATGAGCCGCCCGCTCCTCGCCTCCATACGTCTCCCGCTTCTTCCCCTTCAATCTCTCCCCCACCGCATCCAGGAGCTTTTCCCGAAAGTCCTCCCCTCCCAAACACCACCCCCTCCGAATCTCCTTCCATTCTTTCGTCAATTCCTTCCGTCCTGCCTCCGTTGCCCATTCCTCGCAACACGCCTCCAGATACGCTTCATAGGCCCGCCCCCAGCCCCGCCGCCCTTCCTCCAACCCCGCACACTCCAATACTCGCCCCACCTCCAGCCAGTCC
>JACQHI010000047.1 GCA_016199105.1 Lentisphaerota bacterium
GCCCGGATGAAATCGAGGTATTTCGCCGTGATATGGGGGCGGTTGAACAACACGTAATCCAGGTCGGCGGCGTTCTCCCGGATCCAGGCCTGCCAGTGCTGGAAATACCAGACGCCATACAGGACCTCGATGCCCAGTTGTTCCAGGATCGCGGTGTAGCGCTCGTCCCGGTGAAAGTTGTCGCCTATAAACTTGACGTTGAGGCCGGCGTCCAGGAACAGCTTCAAATACTGGAAGGTGGTCCTGGAACCCGCATCCTGGTCGTATTTCGGCGCATAATGGTCGATGACCAGCAGCGTCTTCCGGCGGCGGCTCCGGTCCCGGGCGCGGAAGACATGCTGCCCATTCGCATACTGGTCCCGCTCCAGCTCCACCCGCCACTTGGCGAGAAACTTGTCGCGGTTGATGACCTGGTATTTCTTGGCGCCCGCGGTTTCGTCCACGCCATGGGAGACGCCTTCGACATGCACCACGCAGGAGGCCGGCTGATACACCACCGTGAAGCCGTGCCGGCGCGCCTCGAAGGCCAGGTCGGCGTCCTCGAAATAGGCCGGCGTATAGCGCGCATCGAAGCCGCCCACCCGATCCCACAGCGACTTCCGGACCATCATGGCCGCCCCGGAGACGTAATCCACTTCCTTGACATAGTTGAATTCGGGGCGGGCCGGATCCTGGAAGCGTCCGAAATTCCAGCCCGTGGCGTCCCGCCAGAGTATGCCGCCCGCCTCCTGCAGCCGGCCATCCGGATACACCAGCTTGGAGCCCGCCACGCCGATCGTCCCATCCTGACGGAAGAGATCGAGCAGACGCCGGATGGCGCCCTCCTCCACGCGCGTGTCGTTGTTGAGGAAAAAAAGAAATTGTCCGCGGGCCTCGCGGGCGGCCCGGTTGCAATTGACCAGAAAACCCAGGCTTTTCCGATTCCGGATCACCCGGATGTTCTGGAAGAAGCGGCGATGAAAGCGGGTCGTGTCCGTGGACGCGTCGTCGGCCACGATGACCTCATAGGACACGCCCGGCGAATGGGCCAGGAGCGACCGCAGGCAGTCCTGCGTAAATTCCCATTTGTTGTGCACCGGGACGATGACGGAAACCTCCGGGGCCGCGAACACGGGGAACGCCTGTCGGCCCTCGGTGTAGAGGAAGAACCGGCGGGCGCCGGGCACTGTGAACCCTTTGTTCCACCGCCAGGGCCGGCACAGGTTGAAAAGCCCGAGGCCGAAACGGCCGATCGCAAAACGCGTGAACGAATGGGGCGGCAACACCTCATCCACGAGGCGGCACACCCCGGAGATCAGCTTCCAACTGAACGAGCGCTCGATGGTATCCAACCGCCGGCCCCGCTCGTGCAGGTGCTGGAGTTGCGCCTGCTGCGCCCCCACCACGCCGTTCAGCCGGACAATCTCCGCGTTCTGCCGCTCGGCGAGTTCCGCGGCTTCCTTGTCCCGCTGTTCGTGGGACAGGATGACTCCCGCGGCGTCCCTGACCTGTTTTTCGAGGGAATGAATGATGACATCGAGCGACTTGCCCCATTCTCCCCGTTTTCGCACTTCCTCCTGGAGTTCGACGATCCGCTCCAATTGTCCGCCCATCTGCCCCTGCAGTTCGCCGATCCGCCCCTGCAATTCGCCGATCCGCCCCTCCAACTCCGGAATAACGGACATCCGGAGGATCGGCACTTGGTGCGCCGGTTTCAGATAGCGGTTTCGCGCCTGGAACAGCCGCTCCGCGCCAAACACGTACGACTGGAAGGCCTCTTCCATCCGCCGGTAGAGATCCACACGCTCCGGCGCGAGGCCGTAGCGGGACCAGATGTTGTCCATCGGAACGAAGCGCTCGAGCCCGAACGCCGCGCCCCGGACACGATGCAATTCGTTCACGCTCCGGAACAAAACGAAGGATACGGGGAGGGCATCGTCCAGAATCCATTCGTTATCGATGAGGACATAGCCATCATCGGTTTTGATCAGGTTGTCGAAAATGGCGTCCAGGAAGGACAGCGCGAAGAAGGAACGCTCGTTTTCAAGGGGGGAAAGGTCCAGCCCGCCAAACACGGCGGCCGAAGCCGCCCCCACCCTTAGTTTTTCCGAGGTTCGGAAACCGGTTTTCAACAGACGCCAATAATCGTCCAGGACAGCCCAAAACGCCCCCGGATCCCGGTTGAAAAAAGCGCTGAACAGAAGACGATCCAGGCTCGGGCCCGGCACGAACTCGTATGTCAGCCGATCCTCCGCGCTCTCCAACAACGCGGGAAGCCGCAGGGCCGGATCGACGATGTGCTCCGCCAGCCGGCGATAGCCCTCGCGCAAATTCCGGATATGGCCCCGGGCTTCCGGGGTCAACGCGCGCTTGACCGCCCTGCGCCGGCCCGCCTCCCGAAGGATCACCGTCTCGATTTGGAAGCGGGGAAGGCGGTCCCGATTATATTTGGCAAATTCGATAGTCACGCGTCCGGCTCCCGCGTAGCGACCGCCAGATACCCATTGGCAAAAACATCGAACCACCCGCCGCGGATGATGCCGGGCAGCGCCAGGCGTTCATCGAACAACTTATACCCGTCCACGTCGCGCTTGGGAGAGGCCGGAAGCGCCGCTTCGGCCTCCGGCAGGAGCGTCTCGCTGAAAATGAAATCCGGGAACTTGTAATCCGGATAGGGATAATAGTAGCGGACCGAGGCAAAGCCGTTCCGCCGCAGGAGCGCGGTCAATTCGGTTTTGGAAAACGTTTCCACCTTGTCGTTGAAGCAATAGCCCTCGATGCCGTCGAACGCGCGGCCGGTGTGCTCCTCCTGCGCCCCGGCGAAATACTTCAGGCCGAATTTGTTTTCGACGGCGATCAACAATTCCCCCCGGGGCCGCAGCAGTTCCGCCACCCGCCGCAGGAAGCTGTCGCCGGGATTCGCGCCGGCAACGAAGCTTCGCGCATATTCCAGGACGCCGATCAGGGTGACGGTGTCGAAGGTTTCCGAAAACGGAAGGTCCATGATATTCCCCACCCGGATCTCCAGGTTGGGCGTCTCCGGATACCGGGCCTGCACGATCTCGCCCCGCTTCCGCGACAGTTCCACCGCCACCACCCGGCCGCAGCGCTCGGTCAGCAACCCGGTCAGCGCCCCGCAGCCGGCCCCGATTTCCAACAAGACCGACGATTTCCGGAACGGAAACCATTCCAGCAGGTTGCGGCGGTCCGGCGACAGATGATAGAGCACCGGCCAGCGGTTGTCCCGCGCGACGATCTCCGTGAAATCGCGCGTCCGGCGGACGATGGCGAGGAGTTCATCCTCGATCGCGCCGTCCGAATACAGATCCGACCCCGCATAGTGTTCCAGATTCAGCGTGCTCATGCAGTCCCCGCTCGTTCGTCGCGCACGGTCACCTCGCCGGCGAGGTCGAAGAAACCGACCATTCTGGATTCGGAAACGACCTCGAACAGGAGCACGTCGTAGAGGCGATGATAGACCACAAGCCGATCGCCCTCGAAACCGGTGCACCCCAGAGAGAGGGCATACCGTCCCGCCTGCAGATTGAGCGCCTGGGCAAATTCCACCTCCACCCGGTCGCCGGTTTTACGAACGCCGGTGGGCACATGCCGGTAATCGGTGTTGGTCCCCGTAATTTCCAGCCCTTTGATATCCTTGATGGTATAGGCAAAAATGGGATGGGCCAGGGCGGCATGGAACCGGACCCTCATCACAATGACGAACGGCTCCCCGTTGATGAGCTTCTGCACCGGGCGTCGGGCGGGGTCGAGGATGGCCAGATCCACGATCTCGGCGCGCCGGTCGCCATAGTCCAGCACGTGGGGATTCAAGATCAGGTCCTTCTTGTACTCCACCGCTGCCCTGGCGGCGGACTCTTTCGCGGATTCCGATTCCTCCGTTCCATAGGCTTCCACCATCAGCCGTTTATAGACATCCACGGCCTCCTTGGGGTCGGTCTCGACAACCTTGACGCCCTGGTGCAGGACCAGCGCGCGGTTGCAGTAACGGATGATGCTGTCCAGTCCGTGCGTCACGAAAACGACCGTTTTCCCCCGCTCCCGAAACTCGTTGAATTTCCGGTAGCACTTGGCCTGAAAATGCATATCCCCCACGGCCAGGGCCTCGTCGATGACGAGAATGTCGGGATCCACATTGATCGCCACCGCAAAGGCCAGCCGGACAAACATCCCGCTGGAATAGGTTTTCACCGGCTGACGGATGAACTCCCCAATATCCGCGAAAGCGATCACCCCGGGCAGCCTCTCGTCCATTTCTTCCCGGGAGTATCCCATGATGGCGCCGCTGAAATGGACGTTTTCCACGCCCGTCAGTTCCGGATTGAAACCCGCCCCCAATTCCAGCAACGCGGAAATCCGGCCCGCCGTCGTCACCTGCCCGGACGTGGGCGTCAGCACGCCGGTGAGGATTTTCAGGAGGGTGGACTTGCCGGACCCGTTCTTGCCGATGATGCCGACGGTTTCCCCCTGCCGCACCTCGAACGAAACGCCGCGGAGGGCATGGAAATCCCGGTGATATTTCCGGCGCAACGGATGCAGGGATTCCTTCAGTCGATCCACCGGATGCGAGTACAACCGGTACATTTTCGCCACCTGCTCCGCCTTGAGGACCACATCATTCATGAAGACCATCCCGAATCCACCCTCGCGCCTCGCCGGCGAAAGACGTCATAGAGGATCGCGCCCGCGCCGATGGCGCCGGCGGCATTGGCCGCAATATCGCCGATCGAATACAAGCGATCGCCCGGGCAAAGCGCCTGCTGCGCATATTCCAGAAACCACCCGTAGGCGATGGCCAAGGCGATACACCCCGCCGTCCATCCGGACGGCGCGGGCCGCCGGCGAACCTGCACGGCCCAGAACAACAGGCCGGTCATCCCGGCATACAGGAGCCCATGCGCCACTTTATCCAGATACGGGATCGGCGGGGCAAAATCCAGGGCACGGGAAGGCAGCAACGAGACGACCGCCAGCCCCAGGGCATAAGCGCCACAGACCAACCATCGCACGGCCGCCTGGCTCGGCATCCTGTTCATAACGTTAGAACAACTTAAAACGGTCCGGGCCGGGCATGAGATTCTTCCGGGATGGCGCCACCAGTTTCTGGAACGGCTCGGAACCGTAGAGCGGTTCGAATCGCTTGTCCTGCCGGGCATGCTCCTTCACGGGTTCCCCGCCCAGTTGGACGGCCTGCCGCAACGACACCAGGGCCTGATCCTTCTGGCCCAGCGCCAGTTGCGCGTAGGACAGCTCCACCCAGACCCGGGTATCCGCGGGCTCGCGCTGGAGATACCGTTGGAAGGCCTCCACAACTCCCAGCACGTTCGGCGGCTTTCCATTCGCGAACATCTTGGCGATTTCGAGGTAAGCGGCCGGCGGCAGATTGGTATTGTTTAAAATCTGACTGGTCAGATCTCTGAACGGTTTTTCCCTGCCGGTCACCTGATACAGGCTGGACAGCTCCATGGCCGCTTCCAGCGTTCCGCCCGTGGACAACTGAATCTGCAACTCCATCATCCGCTTATTGGCCTGTTCGACCTGGCCGATTTGATTCAGAAAGCTCTCGATGTTCTTGTTTTTGGGGTCCATCTTGTAATTGGCGTTCATCACCGTCCGGGCGTCTTCGAACCGTCCGTGCTGAAGATAGAGATCCGCCAGCCGGAAATTCGCCTCGGGACTCAGCGGACACAGCTCGATGGCCTGCTTGTACGCCAGCTCCGCCTCCGTGAACATGCGCCGATACACATAGATCCCCGAGATGGCGCACCGGAGCTTGGAAAACGTCTTGCGGGCCACGGCGTCCTCGAGGAATTTCCGGTCGCCCAGAAGCCGCTTGCAGTACCAGGCCCAGAAATCCATGTCGTTCTTCACCATCTCCGGCGTGAGTCCGGGCAACGGCTCGTTGTTGATCTTCATGATCAGGCCGTGCGGCGAGAGATAGGGGTACATCCAGTTGATGACGTAACTCTCCTCCACATAAAAGGGGTGTTTGCGCTTGTTTTTCTCGAAAATCGTCTTGGCGATGATGCCGTTGATTTCCATGACCCCCTGCACCCCCTGCACGCTGACCCGTCCGTTGGAATCCACGTTGATCGCCGCCGACATGGGAATACGCCCGGCCTTCACATCGTCCAGATACGTTTTGAACGCCTGGTTGCTGTCCTGGCCGGAGGAAATCCATATCCGATCGCCGTAGAGATCCCGCATGACGTTGAGATACGTGTTGTCCGCCAGCGCATTCTGCGTGATCAGAAAGACGTCGGGCCGCACCTGGGCCGAATAAATCATATAGGTGGGCACGAACCGCCCCGGATCGGTGCCCCCGTAAAAGACGGCGTTGGGCCCCATCGCCGGCGGATAGTCCGGATTGGGCAGAGGCGCCTCGCCGGGCTTCAACTCCTCCGTGATGGCCTCGGCGCCGCGCAATTGGTAATTGCCGAACTGCCAGCCGAAATCGTGGCCCCGCAGATTGTTCGTGCCGTCATTTTGATTCTGCTCCTCGTTCAAGACGCTTTCATAGACGCCGATGGAGGGCAGCGCCAGACAGAGCAAGACCCCCGTCCAGACGACCAGCTTGTTCCCGCGAAAGAAATCCGTCAACAGCACCAGCCCCAGCAACAGGCCGTAGCCGAGCAGGAAGACGTAAATCCCCGCCGACTGGACCAACTGGACCTTGGCGATGAACATCGCCTGGACGTCGTGCCCCGGATTCAGCATGGCCATCAGGAAAAAGCCGAGGAAGAACAACGACACCGTCAGGCCCGCCAGCCACCATTTCGTCCGGCGGTCAAACTGGCGCCAGCAGAACACCAGCACGAACACCGCCAGCATCGGGATGATCGTAAACTGGCTTTCCAGTTCGCCCAGATAGGCGACGGCCTGGTCCACGAATTCCGTCGGCGCCCAGGCGCCGTTCAATTTCTGATACTGCCCGCGCGTGACCGAATGCTTGAACCCCTCCCACGTGCGCGGATACGCCCAATTCATGGGGGGATTGAAGTCGGAGGCCAGCGGCATGTAGAGGAAGAACATGGTGCCCGCCAGGCCGAAGAAGACGCACAGCAGAATGCGTCTCCACTCCGGATACAGATACACCACCCAGAGATACATCACGACCATGTCCAGGACGAACACGATATTGATCGCGTTTTTAAGGGAAAAGAGCGGATAGATGTCCGTGAACACCGGCTTGCCCTTGACCAGCATGACCAGCATGGCCGCCACGTTGGCCGCCATCAGGACAGCCAGGCCCCACCGCATCCATTGCCAGCTCTTGGGATGATCGCGCCGGGCCGATTGCTCGGAGACAATCTTGAAACACCAGCCCAGCGCAAAGAACGCGAAGACGCCGCTCCCCAGGATTTTCGGGACCAAGGTCTCCAAGTCGCCGGCCGGCATGAGCCGCCCGAACAGCGCCATGAAAAACAGGTCCACGGAAAACAAGGCGAAATACGCCGTGCTCCCCAGAAGCACGAGAAGGACGCCCATCCGTTTCCACTCCGGAAACAGCCGGTGATACACCGTCCACAGGAAAATCAGGCCGCCCACAATGCCGCACCCCACGCTGGCGATCATCTTGGGGTCCGCCATCGTCGCTTTCGTGGCCGACATCAGATCGTTCTGATGCACCATGAACACCAGCATGCCGGCGCCGGCCAGAAAAATGAACGCCAGGCAATCCGCAAAGAAGGAATTGACGAAGAGCTCGAACATCCGTTTCCACACCGGCCAGGGCCGGTTGAAGACGATCCAAAAGAACAGCACGACCCCCGCGAGGCCGAACACGACGCTCGTCACCCTGTTTTCCGCCAGGGTCGCCAGGGGGGGGGCCGACAGGCCATCCTGATACGCCAGGTAGGCAAACCAGCCCGAGACTCCCAGCAACACGAGCGACAGCCAAAACATGGTGTATGCGCTGTGGGTGGGGGCCTCCTCGTCGGCGATGTCATTGATGAAAATAATCATCAGGAGCGCCGGCACGAGGAGCACCACCGGCTGGCAATTGGTGAACGTGACGCCCGCGACAAAAGCCGTCAGGTAAATCAATTTCTCCCGGCCGGGCTGGTGCAGCCACTGATAGGCCAGCACCAGGATCGCGAGATGCAGGGCCGTATTGAGCGCATAGACCTCGGCGATCACGCACTGGGACCAGAGCAGCGGACTGAAGGCGAACATCAAGCCGGCCGAAACCGCCGTGGCCCAGACCAGAAGTGTCTGGCCGGATGCCGCCTCCACCGGGACGCCGTCCTGCGTCCGCTTGCTCAACAGATCGTACCCGGTCCGGCTCGCCAGCAGGGAGGTCAGCCCCGCCGCCACCGCCCCGCCGAGCGCGGAAAACAAACCCACGCCCCAGGCGGGATTCGGGTGCCCCAGGTAGCGGACAAAACCGAATATCCACTGGAAAAACCACGACAAAATGGTCCACACGGGATACCCGGGCGGATGCGGAACCCCGAGATAGTCGGCGGCCACGACCAGTTCGCCGGAATCCTCCAGTGTCACCGTCGGCGCCAGCGTATAGACATAAACGGCGAACGAAATCAGGAACACCGGCAGGCAGGCCCACCAGTCCTCACGGCGATAAAACGGCCGCGCGGGTTCCGCGTCCGGGGTACGGGAAGCGGTTGACCGGCCCAGGACCGGTTCAAGCGCGTCGGCAACGGGGCCAGACGATGGAGGCGTGGGACCGGTTTTCGTTCCCGTGGCGCGTTTGCCCGGCGTTTTGCTGTTGTTCGGCATACTCAATATCTCTTCCGCTAAAAATTACTTGAGGGCCTTCGCTCCGCGGCCAAGCCAACGGCATGCGACCGGCCCATTCGGCAACCGGTCAAAACGGTCTGTATACCATAAAGATGCCGATCACGCAAAGCCCATAAAGCAGGATAATGGCGATCAGGGGCGGATCGGTCAACAGCACCTCTTCGGGTTGATCGCCCTTGGCGTGGCGATAGACCAGGTCCAAATAGCGATACACGCCGAAAAGGACAAGGGGGATGGTGGCTCCCAGCCAGCGCGTATGGAACTTGCCCACCGTTTCGGGCCACTGCGTATAGACCGCATATGCCAGGACAACGGACGAGGCCGTAATGGCAATCAACTGGTCCAGAAGTTGCACGTCGCTGCTCTTCAGACTGGGCCGGAATTCGCCGCCGTCGGTCTCCATCGCGCACCGTTCACGCCGCCGCTTGCATAACGCCAGAAACAGCGCCATCAGGAACGTGCACAGCAACAACCAGAAGGAAATGTCGACGTGGATGACCACCCCCCCCGCCAGGGTCCGCAGCACGAATCCCACGGCGATCAGAAAAACATCCAACAGCGCCACGTGCTTAAGCCAGAGACTATAGGCCAATTGCAACGCCACATAGATCGACACCACCCCGCCGAACCCGCGATCCAAACCCCAGGCGCCCGCCAAGCCGAACGCCAGCAAAACGGCGGCCAGCTTCCACGCCATGGAAACCGAAAGCGCGCCGGCGGCCACCGGCCGATGTTTCTTCACCGGGTGCATGCGGTCCAGATCCGCGTCGAGAATATCGTTCACTACATACACGCCGCTGGACACGACGCAAAACAACAGCATCGCGCCCACCGCCGGCAGAATGGAATGGAGCCCCACGGCCTGCGAGGGATCGCCCCGCGCAAACACCAGAGCGGCCAGAACGAACAGGTTCTTAACCCATTGCTTGGGCCGTACTTCGCGAAGCATGGCGCCCCACGCCTGACGCGAGTCCCGCGGCCGATCCGTTGTAGGAGGGTAACTGCTCACAAGGTGTGAAGGGTTCGGGGTTCAGGCCGAGCCGCGCGGCTCTTGACGGGCGTCAACCGCAATTTCAGCACCATCCGGATCGCTTCGCGGACGATGGCGGAATTCATTTTGGACTGGCCGGACCGGCGATCCTCGAAGATGATGGGGATTTCCACAATGCGGAATTTCAATTTCCAGGCCAGATAGGTCATTTCGATCTGGAACGAGTACCCATTGGAGACCACCCGATTCAGGTCAATGGCCTCCAGCACTTCCCGCCGGAAACATTTGTATCCGCCCGTCGGGTCCATGAACGGCATGCCGGTGATCAGGCGAACATAGACACTGGCCATCTTGCTCAGGATCAACCGCTCCAACGGCCAGTTGATGATGCGGATCCCGTGAATGTACCGGGAGCCGAGCACGAGGTCGGCGTTTTCCGCCGCCGCGAGGAAGTTCGGGATTTCCGCCGGATTATGAGAAAAATCGGCGTCCATCTCGAAGATGAAGGCAAAGGAGCGTTCCAGCGCCCATTTGAAACCGCTGATATAGGCCCGGCCCAGGCCCTGTTTGTCCTTCCCGTGAAGCACATGAATGCGCGGTTCCGCCTGGGCCATGCCATCCAGCAGCGCGCCCGTCCCATCCGGCGAATTATCGTCAACGAACAGCAGTTCGGTCTCCGGCTGCGCCTTGAGGACCGCCGCCGCAATCTTCTCCACATTGTCCTTCTCGTTATACGTCGGGACGATGACCAGTATCTTTTTCACGTTCGGCAATTTACGCAGCCGGCCTTTTGTTGGCAAGCAAGAATCGCCGGAAAAAATGGAATGGGTAGCGGAGAGTACGATGGAGTAGGTCGGCCATTCTTGGCTGACCCGGTCTTGACTTCACCGCTTCGAAACCCATTACGGAAAATTGGACCTGGGCAGCGTTGTGCGGCAGGTGTTTCGGAACCCACATTTCATCCTGTGGAGGGCGACGCTGAGCGGAGCCGTTTTTCATCCGCTTCTCCCCTCGCCACTCCGGAAGAAGGCAAATATGACTCACGTAGCGGATTTATGCCTCGGTTATGGCTCATTTATGCATCTTATGCCTCATGCCCAGCATGTTACCATTCGCCCATGAACAATCAACCGCCAATCGCTGACCGACTGCCAACGAATTGGCCACGCCGAGTCCGATCAGCTATTCTGAACGTCTGTTCCTTGGCCCATTGGGCCATCCTGACCGCGCAATCCATGGCCGTCAACAGCGACAACCCGGACGCCCGCACCGCAGGCCAACACGATCAGGCCCTTCAGGAAATCGCCATGCTACACGAACAACTCAGAATCAATGACGCACGCTGGGAACGAATCCCGCCGCACCGCCGTCCCTTTTTCACCCCTGTCGAACGCATGGCCATCAACGAACTTCGTGCCTTGCGCGGCTGGAAC
>JACQHI010000059.1 GCA_016199105.1 Lentisphaerota bacterium
CGCGTGACCTCACGCGGCGTCCAGGATTTATTCACGGCTGAGTAGCGATACCCCATGAACGCATTGACGGCGGAACAATTACGCGCGCTGTACCTGGAGTTTTTCGCGGCCAGGGGCCACCGGGTCATCTCGGGCAGCTCCCTGATCCCGCAGAACGATCCCACGGTCCTCTTCACCACGGCGGGCATGCACCCGCTGGTGCCGTACATCCTCGGCGAGTCGCATCCGGCCGGACGCCGCCTGTGCAACTGCCAGAAGTGCATCCGCACCGGCGATATCGACAGCGTGGGCGACGCCGGCCATCTGACGTTCTTCGAGATGCTCGGCAACTGGTCGCTCGGCGATTACTTCAAGGAGGAGGCCATCGCCTGGTCGTTCGAATTCCTGACCGGCCCGGCCGGCCTCGGGTTTTCCGCGGAGCAGTTGTTCGTGACGGTGTTCCAGGGCGACGACCTCGTCCCGCCGGACGAGGAATCCGCCCGCCTCTGGAAAAAGCTGGGCATCCCGGAACAACGGATATTCTTCCTGCCCAAGGCGGACAACTGGTGGGGGCCGGCCGGGCAGACCGGGCCCTGCGGACCCGACACCGAGATGTTCATCGACATCGGGAAACCGGCGTGCGGCTCCGCCTGCCGGCCCGGGTGCGGCTGCGGCAAGTATTTCGAAATCTGGAACGACGTCTTCATGCAGTACGAGAAGACGGCGGACGGCCGGTACGCGCCGCTGAAGCAGAACAACGTGGATACCGGCATGGGCGTGGAGCGGACCATTGCCATGCTGCAGGGCAAGATGTCCGTCTATGAGACGGAGCTGTTCGCGCCGGTACTGGAGGCGCTCTCGGCGGGCAGCGGCAAGCGCATGGGCGAGTCGGAGACCGTCACGCGCGCCTTCCGGGTGATCGCCGATCACCTGCGCAGCTCCGTCTTCATCCTCGGCGACGAGCAGGGCGTGGCGCCGGGGAACCTGGGGCAGGGGTATGTGCTGCGCCGGCTCATCCGCCGGTCGGTCCGCCACGCCAAGAAGCTCGGCCTGGCCGTCGGGTTCAGCCGGCCCATCGCCGAAAGCATCATCGGCCAATACAGCCGCGTGTATCCGGAACTGGAGAAACATCGCGAACGGATTCTGGGCGAGCTGGTCGGCGAGGAGGAGAAATTCGAGAAGACGCTCGCCCAGGGACTGCAGGAGCTGGGCAAGGTGCTCGCCCAGATGAAGGCGCATGCCCAGACGGTGGTCTCCGGCCGCATGGCGTTCCGGCTGTATGACACCTACGGGTTTCCGGTGGAATTCACCCGGGAAATCTGCCTTGAGGAGGGCCTCACCGTGGACCAGGCGGGGTTCGACCAGGCGTTCGCGAAGCACCAGGAACTGTCGCGGGCCGGCGCGGAGAAGGCCTTCAAGGGCGGGCTGGCGGATCATTCCGACGCCACCACGCGCTTGCACACCGCCACGCATCTGTTGCACCGCAGTCTTCAGCACGTGCTCGGCGGACACGTCCAGCAGAAGGGCTCCAACATCACGGCGGAGCGGCTGCGCTTCGATTTTTCGCACACGGCCAAAGTGACGCCGGACGAGTTGCAGCGGGTCGAGGCCATGGTGAACCAGGCGATCCGGGACGACCTTCCGGTCACGCTGGAACTGATGACGCTCGACGAGGCCCGGGCGTCCGGCGCCACGGCGCTCTTCACGGCCAAATACGGCGAGCAACTCAAGGTCTATTCCATCGGCGACTTTTCCAAGGAAGCCTGTGGCGGCCCGCACGTCGCGCGCACCAGCGAGCTGGGCAAGTTCCGCATCGTCAAGGAAGAGGCGTCCAGCGCCGGCGTCCGCCGCATCCGCGCGGTGCTGGAATAAGAGAACCATGAAGCTTGCTCAAGAGGTCCCAGTTGGAACTGGGACCCACGTGGGTCCCGACTCCGATCGGGACCTATCGGGGATCCACAGCGTTGAGGAGTGAAGAATGAAACAATTCTTTTGCATGACTTTCATTCTGTTAATCGCTGCAGGATGTGTAACAAGAATCGACACGGCTGTGTTGGAATCATATCTGGACAAGGACATGAGGAGGCAAACGCCTGAGGACCTGCGGAAGCCAAAACCTGATGACTTGGTACGGATCCTTCGATCCGTAAACGGAGGGGAAGAAGAGGGGCATATGCTAGAAGGGAAGGGATTTTCTTCTCGACTTTATCATGAACCTTGGTATGTCTGGAAGCTGCAAAGTGGCAGGGCAACACGATACGTCGTCTATGTGTTGCGTGAAGTGGGTGATATCCCTGGACAGGATTTGGCGGAAGTATACCTGTTTGACCGCAAAGGAAAGAGTATCTGTTCGTGGCTGTTTTCCACGGGGTGGCGGATTGCCATGAAAAACGCAAAGTTTTCCCGTTTTGATCCACTTAATACGGACGTTCTGACCGTAGAGACTGTTGCTAATGTCGGTGGGGGGGATGTGGCAAAACAGCTCTTTGCATTCTCCGGCGACTCGTTGAGATTCATCCGGGCGGAAGATTCAAAAGGCGGCCTGATCAGCAACAATTATATATTCCCCAATTTCACTCTCGGAATATCCATCCAGGCAGAGTCAGACCAGGAATGGATTAAACTATTGACGTCAAAAAATGCCGTGGACGTGCTTGGGGCCTTGATGTATTTCGCCGGCAAACACATTGATCCTTCTCTGTCGTCTTCGGAAATTCAATTTGTGGACAAGGACCAGGCCAAGCTGTTCAACAGGCTCATGCAGAACAAGGAGATTCAGGCTTTGATTGAGAAGCATTGTCAATCGGCGAACCCGTGGATAGCCGAAACGGCTCGAATGGCGTGGAAGCAACAGGGCAAAGGATCGTCTCGTCCATGAAGCGGGCATACTCCTTTGCGAACAGCCGGGCTTGGATTTTCGTTGCTGCGGAGGTGCAGGCGTGCAAGTTGCCCTGATCCTGGCTTTCGGGTCCAGAATGGCCAATGCCGTCATGGCCGTGGCGTCGAAGGGCGCGGAGCGCAGCCGGTGCCGTCTCGCTCCGTATTCCACCATTGCCCTTGGCACGGCCGGCGCGACCGCGTTCGCCGTGGCTCTGAAGATGCGGGCGGACTGGAGTTCATGGGCTCTCTGGGTTTTTGGCATCGTCATGGGCGTGCTGTTCCTGGCCGCTGTCGCGAGCATGCTGAGAGCCAACCGCGTCTGGAATCCTTCCATGGTCTGGTCCGCCGCGAACATGGCGTTTGTCATGCCCATTCTCCTGAGCGCGCTCACACTGGGGGAAGCGTTGCGCTGGACGGATGCCGTGATCGCCGTTGGACTGCTGGTCATGCTCATGGGTTTGGCCGATTCCAAGGGCGCTGCCGCATCCAATCCTACAGCATCCCCATTTCCCCCGAAGCGCGGGTTTATTCTCGCGGCCGTCTTCGTCACGAACGGCCTGTTGATGTACGGGCTCAAGCTCTTTGGCGTGCTGTTGCCCGGAGCGAAACCCTCTTGCCTGGTGGCCATCATGTACGGCAGTGGCGCGGTGGCGGCGTTGGGACTTCTTGCCGTACGGGGACCCTTCCGGTTTTCCCGGGCGGAAACCGGCTGGGGACTGGCGACCGGCGGCGCCACGAGCGCAGCGGTCCTGGCGCTCCTGCCGGCGATGCAACTGCCGGCCGCTGTCGCCTTCCCGACCATCCAGGGCACCGCGCTCGTGGGCGGCGTTCTCCTGTGCGCCCTCTTTTTCCGGGAGCGCCTGACCGCCCGCAAACTCGGCGCTCTTCTTTGCGGCCTCGCCGCGATGGTGCTCGTGGGAATGAGGTGAGATCCTCTCCAGCCTGACAGAGCCTGATCGTAGGCCTCGCGTCCCAATCATATTATCCTAAACATGTCGCACTCGTCAAAATCGCCGAGTTGCAGGCTTTGTCCGATGGCATGGATTTGGATAAGGCCGAGGTAAACCAAAAGAAACAATGTCTTTTTCATGGTGTTTTGTCCGCCGGTTTTCAGCGAATGTACCTGCGTGTCGAGTTCGTTTTTTGGAAAATTAGAGAAAACTCAGGGTGCTGTCAACTGTGGTCTTCCTGCCGAGGACGCATCGGGCGCATAGCAGATCCATAGGGCCACTGGTAGGCTCTTGTTCAGGATGGGGTTGTCCGTCATTGTGGTGCGGGCGTCCCGCCTGCTTTCCATGCCCAATACCGGCAGGCGGGACGCCTGCACCACAACGGAACGGCAAACTATCCTTGAGTTCCCTTTCTTTGTGCGAACAACCTCTACGGAACTGACATGCGCCTGGAGTGACGCGCGGATCTGCTTTGCAGTTGACTTATCGTCATCCGTACCCCATTAATTGCCAACAATGGATGCGGAATACACGACATGACCTACAGCCGATTCAGTCAGGCGCTGGAAGAAGCCCTTCGCCTTCTTGTGAAGCGGTGTCCGAGGCTGGTCCGGTTGTGCTACTGGGCGGGCACATCCTGTATTTCGATGGAAGAATTGCAGCATCGGCAGTCCTTCGATTTGGATTTTCATACGCGGAAGGCTTTAATGGACGTGCGCCCGATCCTGGCGGAAATTCGAAAAGCTTTTCCGGGCAAGTTGACCGTCGTTCAGGCTCCCGATGAATTCGGGTCCGGCTTCAGGGGGCTGTTCAAATTGCCGGGACATCGGACGATCGCGCTGGAGGTGCTGTCCAATTATGAAGATGTCGCGCAACACGATCTCGTTCCCTCTTCAAGGGTGCGCGGTATTCACCGGGTATCCCTGGCCCGATATCTGGCGGACAAAATTCAGTGCGTGGCCGAACGCTCGGAAGCCCGCGACCTGGTGGATATTCGGGCCGTGATACGACGCTATCCGGCGATGAAAGCCGCGGCCCACAAGTGGTTGGGCGAGCAAGACGGGCTTCTTATGGCCGAACGACTGACGGGTTGGACGGACAAAGCCATTCGGGAAGACCTGGAAGCCTACAAGGATGTCCGGGTTGGCGATGCCCTGGAAGCGAGGGACATGCTGTTGGAATGGTTGAAAGAACGTTCATGAAGCGCACATACACCTTTGCGAAAAGCCGGGGTTGGATTCGATGCGTGTTGCCGACGGGGCGCGAGATACGGCTGCCCGTTTTTCAGGGAATCCTGAAACATCCGACGGCGGAAGCCCTGCCGGCCTTGTTGAAGCATCCCGCCACGGCGCGCAAGTACACCCGCGAAGCGTTGCGGGT
The DNA here is from genome assembly GCA_016199105.1 of Lentisphaerota bacterium. GTDB lineage: Bacteria > Verrucomicrobiota > Kiritimatiellia > JAAZAB01 > JAAZAB01 > JACQHI01. The sequence goes on from JACQHI010000059.1 coordinate 5,190, forward strand.
GGCTTCCTGGCCTGTGTTGCGGCAGTTTCCATCGTCCTGGCTCAAGACCTGCATGAAAACAACCCCGCTCCGGCCGGGACGCCGGAAAGCCCTTGATTTCATGCTGTCCTGACGCTATCAATCGGAAGTCAAACAGCTTAAATAAGGGAGCTTTAACCATGGTCAAAGTTGGCATTATCGGCGGGTCCGGGCTGGATAATCCGGATATCCTCAAAAACGCGACGAGCAAAGAAATTGACACTCCATACGGCCGGCCGTCTTCCGCTTTAACCTGCGGGGAAATAGGCGGGGTGAGGGTTGTCATCCTGGCCCGGCATGGGAAAGACCATGGGATTACGCCGACCCAGGTCAATTACCGCGCCAATATATCCGCCTTAAAACAGGAAGGCTGCACGCATATTCTCGCCGCGACCGCGGTGGGCTCGCTCCGGGAAGAAATCGAACCCGGACACCTGGTTTTCCCCTCGCAATTCATCGATTTTACCCGGCTTCGGGTGTTAACATTTTTCGACGATAAAGTTGTGCACACGCCCATGAGCGATCCCTTTAACAAACCGTTAACGGATTTGCTTTGCAAAGCCTGTGACGAGCTTGGCTATGCGTACAATAAAGGTGTCACGGTCATAACGATCGAGGGGCCGCGGTTCTCGACCCGGGCGGAAAGCCACATGTTTCGCGCCTGGGGCGCCGATATCATCAATATGTCAACCTGTCCGGAAGTCATTTTGGCCAATGAAGCGGGCATCCCCTACCAGGCCATTGCCATGTCAACCGATTATGACTGCTGGAAAGAGAACGAGGCGCC
>JACQHI010000055.1 GCA_016199105.1 Lentisphaerota bacterium
ATGATCTCGATGCCGCTTTCGAGCGGATCGTCCTCGTCCACCAGCATCAATTTGGCGGTGCCGCCGCCGAAGAGCTGTTTGAAAACGTGCTGGAAGTTTTCGTTCACCTTGACGAAGGTGCTGGCAAACATTTCCGTGGACACCTTGTTGAGGGACCGGATCGTTTCCAGCAGTTTTTCCTTGGATTTTTCGATGTCATCCTGCTCTTTCAGCATAAAGTCGTAGCGCGCCTTGAGCTCGTCGCATTCCTCGATGGCCACCAGGTTCACCAGGCCCATGCTCTGAAGCTTGGCTTTCATTTCGGCGATCATCGTTTCCAGGGTGTCCGGATCGGGCCGCGTTCCCGCTTCCCACTGCGGTTCCGGCTCCGCGACGATGGCGTCCGGGGAAATCGCGTAATCGGACGTGATCTTTTCGATGAGGTGCTGCCGGTTCATGTCCAGCTTCTGGCCGGCCATGGACAGCTCGTTTTTCCGGGTGCGGCCGGCATCCGCCTTTTCCCGCACGGCTTTCGACTTCTCCTCCGCCTGTTTCGATAGACTATGGATGTCCTGGCGGTCCTTTTCGATCCGGCGCAGGGTGGCTTCGGTCCGGGTCATCTGGTCCTGCAACCGGGGGAGGGATTCCTCGGCCCCGGCGATCGCGTCGGTCAGTTGCTTGATATCGACCTCGTACCCGGTCGCCTGCCCGGTGCGCGCCTGGAGTGTCTCCTCCAACTCCCGCAGCCGTCGTTCCATATCGCGGTTGTTGCCGGACTGATTCTCGATGTCCGTCTGGAGCCGGACGACCTTGTCGCTGGATTCGCTTTGGGCCCTGTAGAGGGTGGGATTCTCCTGTTCGAACGCGCGCATATCCGTTTCCCGGCTCTTGACCGTGGCCTTGATTTCGGCGATGCGGGTGAGGATGCGCGCCGCCTCCTCGGCGAGGGACTGACGACGTTGCACCAGGTCATTGCCCTGGGTCAGCGTCTGCAATTCCGCCTGAACCGTTTCCGCGCGATCGATGAACTTCCGGGCTTCGAACCGGACCTGTTCGCACTTGCCGTCGTGCAGCGCCAGTTGATGGCGGCTTTGCCCGGCCTGGTCGCGCACCTGGGCGATGTCCCGATCCAGTGCCTGCAGGAGGCTGGTGTTGTGCGACAAGGCCAGCGCGGTGTTCCCGATTTCCTTGTCCAACGACGCCAGGGTGCTCTCAAGCGCTTTCAGGTTGGCGGTCTGGGCCAGCGCGGTGCCGGAGGCTTCCCCGCCGGACCAGTATTCGACAACCCCGTTCTCCCTGAGCAGGCAGCCGGTCAGGGTGACATAGGCCGCCTGGGGGTGGATGGGGGAAGGCAGGGCATCGAGCGAATCCACGATGAATACGTTGCCGATCAACTGCTCCATGAGCGGGAGCACGGCGTCGGAGCAGGACACCTTCGAAAGGAGGGGGATCAGATGTTCATGGACGCCCACAAACGAGAACGTCTCGTCGGAAATACGCGCCGGCAGAAGCGTGGCGGAACCGGCCGACTGGGTTTGAAGGGACTTCACCAGGGCCAACGCGCCGGGGGAATTGGACACCACAACGGCATCCAGCCATGCGCGCAAAACGGCCTCCAGCGCCGTTCTGAATTCGGGCGGTGTTTCGATATGCTGGGCCAGGGCGCCCAGCACGGCGGTGGTGTCGATCGTCAATGGATTGGTCTTGTCCAGCAATTGGCGGGCGCCCGCCGGCAAACCGGATTCGGCGAACGCCTGGCTCAAGAGCGCCAGGCTGTCGCGCTTGGCGCTGAGCTCGGATTGGAGTTGGACGCGCCGGTCCTCCGCCTGGCGGATGGCTTCGGCCAGCGGAACGCGTTTCTGTTCCAGTTCGGCCTGCCGGGCCAGGAACTGGTTGAGATTCTGTTCCATGGCCTTCCGGCTGTCCGCCATTTTTCGTTCCTGCGCCTTGAAGGTCTCCGCTTCCTGCTGTTGTGTGATATGCTCCGCGGCCAGCCGTTCGCGTTTGAGGGAGGCTTCGCTGTCCTGGCGGTCGACGGCAAGGATTTCCTGCTGGACGGCGCCGGACTGGTGATCGAGCTCCATTTCCTCCGTCCGCAGGGCCTCGATCGAGTGGCGCATCTTGGCCATGCGGTTTTCGTGCTCCTCCAGGCAGGCTTTGCGTTCGGAAAGCTCCTGTTCGGCCCGGGTCAGCTTGTCCTGCGCCTCGGTGATCGCCTGTTTCCGGTTCTGATAATCGCGGCGGCAGGTCTCGATCGAGGCGGTGGTTTTGGCGATTTCTTCGCTGGCGATCGCCGACAGTTGCTTCAGATCGGCGATGCGTTGGCGGCCGTTCTGGATGCTCGATTGACAGGCATTCAGTTGGTCGTGGAGTTCCGTGCGGGTTTGCAGGGCCGCATCCCGCGTCTCATCCGTCTGGCTGGACTGTTCGTGAAGCTCGTCCATCTGCCGGTCCGCCGCGGCGAGCTCGCCGTTCGCGGCGTCCAGGGCGGCGGTGACCGCGGCCATTTCGGCGTTCAATGTTTCAAGTTCCGTGTGGTAGGCGTTCAGGCGTTCCCGGGCGGAGAACACGTCGATGCGTCGCAATTGCTCCTGGATTTCCTTGTAGCGCCGCGCCTTGCCGGCCTGCCGCTGGAGCGAGATGATCTGGCGGTTGACCTCCTTGATCACGTCGGACAGGCGCAGCATGTTGGCTTCCACCTGTTCCAGTTTGCGCAGGGCTTCCTTCTTGTCGGATTTGTACTTGGTGATGCCGGCGGCTTCCTCGAAAACCTCGCGCCGGTCCTCGGGGCGGGAGTTGACGATCTGCGCGATGCGGCCCTGTTCCATCAGCGAATAGGACTGGGTCCCGATGCCGGTGTTCATGAAGAGATTGTGGATGTCCTTCAGGCGGCAGGGTGTTTTGTTGATGAAATACTGGCCTTCGCCGGAGCGGAACACGCGCCGCGTGATGGTGACCTCGTGATACTCCGTGCCCAGCACCTTTTCGCAATCGCTCAGGGTGAGGCTCACTTCCGCCATGCCCAGCGCCTTGCGGACATCGGTGCCGTTGAAGATGCAGTCTTCCATTTTCGTGCCGCGCAGGAGGCGGGCGCTCTGCTCGCCCAGCACCCAGCGGATGGCGTCGGACACATTGCTCTTTCCACAGCCGTTCGGACCCACGATGCACGTCATGCCGGGATTGAATTCGAGAACCGTCCGGTTGCCAAAGCTCTTGAACCCGATCATCTCAAGATTTTTCAGATACATGGGGAATACCTTCTATCATTCGGCATGGTTCACCTGCCCGCAGTGCTACGCTCAGCGTTGCAGGCGGGACGGTTCACGGTTCGCAACAAATTCACACGCATGGCCATTGCTGATAGCTGTAAAAAAAATTTAGGCATACCATATCATGTGGTCCTAATGTGTGCAACCATAATATGTTGTGGTTTTTGAAATTGTGTTTTTGGGATGTATTAAGTCGTAAATTGTTGGAAATGAATAAAATAAGAGTATATCTGAAAACGATTAACCACGAAACACACGGAATACACGAAATTTAGCATGGTTCAGCGGTTCACGGTTAGGAGGTTCCCTGGCCGACGCTCGGGCAGGC
>JACQHI010000056.1 GCA_016199105.1 Lentisphaerota bacterium
ATCTACGTGTCGCCGTCGCAGATCCGGCGGTTCGCCCTTCGCACGGGCGACCGGGTGGAAGGGGAGATACGGTCTCCGAAGGACAAGGAACGGTTTTTCGCGCTCCTGCGCGTGGATCGCGTCAACGGGGACGATCCGGAGAAATCCCGCTGCAAGGTGCCGTTCGAGAATCTGACGCCCTTGTTTCCGACGCGGCGGTTCATTCTCGAGCGCGAGCACGACGAGATTTCGATGCGCGTTCTGGATGTCTTTACGCCGATCGGCATGGGCCAGCGGGGCCTGATCGTGGCGCCGCCCCGCACGGGCAAAACCGTGCTGCTGCAGAAAATCGCCAACAGCATTTCCGCCAACCATCCGGACACGATCCTCATTGTCCTGCTGATCGACGAGCGGCCCGAGGAAGTGACCGACATGCAGCGAAACACCAAGGCGGAGGTCCTCAGTTCCACCTTCGACGAGCCTCCGGAGCGGCACATCCAAGTGGCGGAAATGGTGATCGAAATGGCCAAGCGCATGGTGGAATGCGGGAAGGATGTGGCCATCCTGCTCGACAGCATCACCCGCCTGGCTCGCGCCTATAACGCCGTGGAGCCGCACAGCGGCAAGATCCTGTCCGGCGGCGTGGACTCCAACGCCCTGCACAAGCCGAAACGGTTCTTCGGCGCGGCCCGCAACATCGAACACGGCGGCAGCCTCACGATCATCGCGACCGCCCTGGTGGATACGGGCAGTCGGATGGACGAGGTGATTTTCGAGGAATTCAAGGGGACGGGCAACATGGAACTCGGCCTGGACCGCCATCTCGTCGACAAACGGATCTTCCCCGCCATCAACATCGAAAAGTCGGGGACCCGCAAGGAGGAGCTCCTGCTGCATCCGGACGAACTGAACCGGATCTGGATCCTGCGGCGCGCCCTGAACGGCGTGCCCACCGTGGAGGCCATGGAACTGGTGGTGAACCGGTTGAAGAAAACGAAGAGCAACGCGGAATTTCTGATGAGCATGCACGAGTGAGCGATTTAGACAAGGAAGGTTTGTGGAATGAAGGTGAAAGCGGAAGAAGCCGGTGTCTGTCGGAAACGATTGAAAATCGAGGTGCCCGCCGAGGAGGTGAGCGCCGAACTGGTCCGGATCCGGGCGGACTTCGCCCGGCAGGCGCGCATTCCCGGCTTCCGGAAGGGAAAAGCGCCCGCGGCGGTCGTGGGACGCCATTATGCCAAGGAGATACGCGAGGAGGCCAGGGATCGGCTCGTGGCGGCGTCCTACGGCGAGGCGATCCGGCAGGAAAATCTGCATCCCATCGCCATCCTCGAGGTGGAGAACGACAAGGTCGAGGAGGGCCGGCCGCTGGCCTATTCCGTGGTCGTGGACGTGCCGCCGGAGTTCAAGCTGCCCAAATACCAGGGCTTGTCGCTGAAAATCGAAAAAAAGGACGTGACGCCCGAGGACGTCGAAAAACGGTTCGGCGAGCTCTTGAACGAGCAGGCCCGCTATGAGCCCGTGGAGGGGCGTCCCGTTCAAAAGGACGACTTGGTTCAGATCGATTATGAAGGGCGCCTGGACGGACGGAGGCTGGAGGAAATTTCCAAGGATGCCGCCGGTCTCGGCCAGGGCAAAAACTACTGGTGTCTGGCCAACGAGAACGCCTTCTTTCCCGAATTGGGCCAGGGGCTTGTCGGCGCCGTGGCGGGGGAAAGCCGCGATATCGCCGTGAATTTCCCGAAAGATTTCATGGTCAAAGAGGTGGCCGGCCGGCAGGGCCTGTTCCATGTCCTGGTTACGGGCATTCGCCAGCGTCTGCCGGCGGTGGCGGACAAGGCGTTCCTGGACCGTTTCCAGGCGGAGTCCGTGGAGGCGCTCAAGACGAAAATAAAGGAAGGACTCGTCGCGGAGACGGAGGCCGCGGACCAGCGGAAGCTGAAAGACCAGATCGTGGAGACCCTGCTCGAGAAAACCGCGCTGGACCTTCCGGAAACGGTGGTGCAGGAGGAGACTCGCAACGCCTATGTGGGCCTGGTGCGGCAGAACCTGATGCGGGGGATGACGAAGGAGCAGGTGTTGGGCAAGCGGGATGAGTTTCTGACTCTCGCCGGCCAGTCGGCCGCCGAGAAGGTGAAACTCATGTATATTCTCCACCGGATCGCCGACGAGGAAAAAATCGCCGTGGAGGAGGAGGAATTGACCCGTTATCTGGGTTACCTGGCGATGCGCGCCAACCAGCCGCCGGATCGTCTTCGCAAGGACTTGGAGGAGAAAAAGGAGTTGGACGCGATCCGGGGCGAGCTGCGGATGAACAAGACGCTGGATCGCATCCTGGCCGGCGCCAAGATCAACGAGGAAGGTTTTTTTGGAAAATTGATCAAGGGGGTTGGCGGCGACAAGAAAAGCGGATAGACTGGATGGCGATTTGCAACGCTCAACGTCCAACAACCAACAGCCAACGCCCAAGTAAGATAAAAACGAAAGGATGCCCATGAACGAGCAGGATCAGATGCTGGTGCCCATTGTGGTCGAACAGACCGGACGCGGCGAACGGGCGTATGACATTTATTCGCGGTTGCTGAAGGATCGCATCATCTTCATCGGCACGGCCATTTCCGACGAGGTGAGCAGTCTGGTGGTGGCGCAGATTCTCTTCCTGCAGGGCGAGGATTCCACCAAGGACATCAATCTGTATATCAATTCGCCGGGCGGCTCGGTCACCGCGGGACTGGCCATTTACGACACCATGCAGTTCGTCAAATGCGATGTGACCACCTATTGCGTGGGCCAGGCGGCCAGCATGGGCGCGGTGTTGCTGGCGGCGGGGAAGAAGGGCAAGCGCTTCGCGCTTCCGCATGCCCGCCTCATGATGCATCAGCCGTGGGGCGGCGCCGAGGGCGCGGCCTCCGACATCAGCATCCAGGCCCGGGAAATCCTCCGCTTGCGCGACGTGCTGAATTCCATCCTGTCCACGCACACCGGCAAGACGCTGGAGCAGGTGATGAAGGATACCGACCGCGATAATTTCATGTCGTCCGAGGAGGCCAGGGAATACGGCTTGATCGATGCCGTGGTCGCCAGCCGGAAGGACGTTGAAACCATAGTCAAATAGAGCTCGGAGTCGCTGTTGCGAGACAGGGAGGATTCCATGGTTAAGAAAAACCAGTCCGGGTGTTCGTTTTGCGGCCGCATTCCGTCCCAGGTTCGCCAGATGATCGGGGGGCCCGGCGTTCAAATCTGCGATATCTGCGTGGAGCTGTGCCGGGGAATCATCGAACAGGAGGCATCCAAGTCGCGAGGGCAGGACAGCCGCAGTCTGAAAGTGCCCAAGCCGCATGAGATCAAGGCCTTTCTCGACGATTATGTGATCGGCCAGGAGCACGCGAAAAAGGCCCTGTCGGTGGCGGTCTATAATCATTACAAGCGCTTGACCCAGGACGCCCATTTCGCCAAGGACGATCCGCTCGCGCCCGTCGAGCTCCAAAAAAGCAACATTCTGCTCATCGGTCCGACGGGCTGCGGCAAGACCCTGTTCGCTCAGACTCTGGCGCGCCTGTTGGACGTGCCCTTCAGTATTTCCGACGCCACCCCGTTGACGGAAGCCGGTTATGTGGGCGAAGACGTCGAAAACGTCCTGCTCCGTCTCATCCAGGCGGCCAACGGGGACGTGGCCCGGGCGGAAAAAGGCATTATTTACATCGATGAAATCGACAAAATAGCCCGGAAAGCGGACAATGTGTCGATCACCCGCGATGTGTCCGGCGAGGGCGTTCAGCAGGCGCTGTTGAAGATTCTGGAAGGCACGGTGGCCAATGTCCCCCAGCACGGGGGCCGGAAACATCCGCAGGAGGAATATCTCAAGATCAAGACCGACGGAATCCTGTTTGTCTGCGGCGGCGCCTTCGTGGGGTTGGAGGAGATCGTCAAGCGGCGTATCGGCGTCAAGACCATCGGCTTTCACGATGAGGCCGATCAGGACGATAAAAACAAACTGGTCCGGCACGCCCATGGAAAATCCGTGCTGCCGGCGGTCGAGCCCGAGGATTTGATCAAGTTCGGGCTCATCCCCGAATTCGTGGGGCGCCTGCCGGTCGTCGTGGCCCTGGATGAATTGAGCGAAGCCGATTTGATCCGCGTGCTGACGGAACCCCGGAACAGCATGGTCCGGCAATACGAGAAACTGATGGCCATGGAGGGCATCAAGCTGACATTCACGCTGACGGCCCTGAAGGAGCTGGCCCGGCTGGCGATGAAGAAGAAGACCGGCGCCCGGGGTCTGCGGGCGATTCTCGAGCATGTCATGCTCGACATCATGTATGAGGCGCCGATGAAGAAGAACGTCAAGGAATGCCAGATCACGAAGGCGGTCATTGACGGGCACACCACGGGCCTGGATGTGGCGGAGGTCAAAATCGCGTAGGACGTCCGATCAGATCTTCTTGAGCGGGCCGTCCGGCTTGTTGTTTTCGTCCAGCGCCAGAACCAGGGGCCGTTGATGTCGCGCCTCATCGGCGGGAACGACGGCAAAGGAAAAGATGATGATCGAGTCCCCGACCGCGCCCAGGTGGGCCGTGGCGCCGTTCAGGCAGATGACGCCGGACCCCGCTTTCCCGGGTATGGCATAGGTTTCAAACCGGTTGCTGTTGTTCAGATTGGCCACCAGCACTTTTTCGTACGGCAGCAATTTGACGGCATCCATCAAATCGCGGTCGATGGTCAGGCTGCCTTCATAGTCCAGCGCGGTCTCCGTGACCCGGGCCTTGTGCAGCTTGGATTTCAACATGATGGAAAACATCGTCACCCTCCGGATTCGCCGTCTGAAAAGGCTTCGCAAAGAGGTCCTTTTATAGCACTCGCCGGACAAAGTCAATGAAAAGCAACTGCCCTCCCGAACACTGAACACTTGCTGAGTCGTCACAATGAAAGCAACCATACGCCGTCGGGCTAAACCGGCGAAGCTGCTTCTGTTGGCGCTGGTTGGGTTTTGTCTGGCCCTGGGTTCCGTTGGCGCCGGCGACGTCGCCGTGACGGTGCTCTATACGGCCGACGTACACGGGTCGATCCTGCCCATCGAGTATTACGAAGGGATGGAGCATGCGGGCGGGCTGTTGCGTTGCGCCACCGTGATCCGGCGGGAACGCGAGCTCGATCCGGAGCTGTTGCTTCTGGATGGAGGGGATTTGTTCCAGGGCTCGATCGAGAGCTATCAAACGCGGGGGCAGATCGTCATTCAGGCGGTGAATGCCCTGCGCTACGATGCCTTGATCCCGGGCAACCACGAGTTCGACTGGGGTGTCGCAAATTTGCGGGCTTTCTATGCCGGCACCACGATTCCCGTGGTGGCGGCGAATATCGGGGCCGACCCTCCGGAAAGCCGGCCGCCCGGAAAGTGCGTCCCGTTTATCGTCAAAACCGTTCGTGGCGTTCGCGTGGCCATCGTGGGCTTGACCACCCCGCACATCCCCCGCTGGAGCCGGCCGCGATTGCTCGGCGCGCTGACGTTCCAGCGCTCCCTCGAGGCGCTTCAGCGGGTCATGCCGGAGGTGCGCCAACGGAAACCCGATATCCTGATTCTGGCGGCGCACCAGGGCTTCCGGGACTATGGCGACGACACCGCAAACGAGATCAATGCCATCGCCCGGAGTTTTCCGGAATTCGATCTTATTCTGGGCGCGCATACGCATCGCAACGTCGAGACCGCGGAGTTGAACGGCGTCCTGTATTCCCAGCCGGGCCCCTATGGCATCTGGTTCGACAAGATCCGTCTCGTGTACGATCCTCAAGCGCGCCGCATCCTGTCCAAGCAGTGCGAGATTATAACGGTGGATGCCTCGTTCAAACAGGACGCCGAATTGAAAAAGCTGTTGGCCGCGGGTTTGGAGGAAGCCGAAGACATGGCCGAGGAGGATGTCGGCTGGGCGGATGAAAAACAGACCCCGACCTCCGAGTTCCCGGGCCAATCGTCCATCCAGACGCTGATCGCCAAGTCCATCGCGGAAGCGGTGCCGGCCGACGTGGTATTTCATGGCGCGCTGACACAGGCGGACTTGAGAAAAGGGCCCATCCGGGTGAAAGACATCTGGCGGATTGTGCCCTACGAGAACTCCATCGGCGTGGCCCACCTGACCCTGGACGAGTTGCGGCAGATTCTCGAGGAGAACAGCGCGTTTTACAAATCGCGGGGGGAAACCCGGGATTTTCGCGGCGTCCATGGCTTGACGTACGCGCTGAACCCCAAGGCGCCCGCCGGTTCCAAGGTCAGCCGCCTCGTGTTGACCCACCGGCCGCCGCCGAAGGAGGGCGGACGGATCCGGGTGGCGTTCAACAGTTTTGACCTGGCCTCCGCGGGCGACCGGCTGAAGCGGTTGCGGGCGATCGTCGAGACACCCGAGGCGCGGCTTGAGGAAACCGATGTGGATACGCGTTCCGCCGTGAAGGCCTATATCGAAGCGCATTCGCCGGTCCGGGAAGAGCCGCAGGAAGGCGCCGTGATCGTCCGCGGCAAAAAAGGAAAACGATCGAAAGCGGATGACGAAACAGCCGGCGAGCGCTGAAATTGGCCGGGCCGGTTTCGCGAGATGCCGACTGCGATTGCCCTTACGGGGATGGCTGGAAGGTTATGAACAAACGTCATTTAGTCTGTCGAAAGATGCCCTTGGTCTTGGGGTTCGCGTGGGTGTTATGGCTTTTTTTTCCCTCTCGTCCGGGGATTTCTCAGCCCCATGCGGTGCTGAGCTTTGAGGCTGTGTTGCGGCCCGATAACGCCTTGGAAGTCGTCGTGGATATCCGGGGGTCGGAGACGAATCCGCTGACCTATGCCGTGGATCTGGGCGGATTGGAGGGCATCCGGGACATTGGAGTCGAGGCCCTTGCGGAAACGGGCAGACAGAACGTCCCGTTTTCCATCACTCGTTCGGGCCGGACTTGCGTGATTTCATGGGGATCGCCTCCCGCGCAATCACCGGGCGGTTTTCGTCTGCGTTATGTGCTCCTGGGGGTGGTCGGTCGGGGGGAGCGCTCCGACGAGTTCAACTGGAACATGCTGAGTGGATTTCAGGAGTTCTTCTGTGATTACGTCAAAGCCACGATCGCTGTTCCCGCTTACGTCTCGAAAGAAGCATCGCCGGTCATCGTTCGTTCCGGGGCCGAAGTGACGCGTTGCCAGAAGACGCTTGGACAACTGAAGATTGAAGCGGTGATTGTGCCGCCCGGATCCCCTCTGGGGGTCCAATGTCGGTTGTCGGGAGTTGTGGAGGGCCGTTTTTTCTGGAACCGGTTTATGAAGACCGTGGGCGGAACGGCTCTGATGTTGTTCCTTCCGCTGGCGGTGTTCGGCGTCCTTTTTCCCGTCTATTGGCTTCGCGGGCGGGATCCGCATTTGCGGCCGTTCGAGGCGGAGGACTCCCGGCCTCCGGAGGCGATCACCCCTGAAGTGGCCGCAGCCATCCGGTCCGAGCATGTCGAAACGCGGGATATCCTGGCGGCGGCGGTGGACCTTGCCCGCCTCGGGTTTCTGAAACTCACGCTGACGGGGGCCGAGCCGGCCCGGATAACGGAAGTGCGCGTCGAGGCGGTCCGCTCGTTCGAGTCGCTTCCCCCGGCCAGGAGAGCGATCGCGGAGTTGATGACGCGGGCGGCGGATGCGTCGTTAACCCGTGCGTTCTCAGTCGAAAAATGCGCGCCACGTTCGGAGGTGGAAGAGGCGCGGGAAAAAGTCTATGCCCAGGCGGTCCGCGACGGTTTCTTTCGCGCCGATCCGGAGATGGAACGGTGGGCCTATTCGATGGCCGGAGTGGTGTTTCTGGGAATCGGCGCCTGCTTTCTGGCCTCCGGGTCCGTCTCCTGGACGCTCTTGGCCTGCGCAACGGGTTTTCTCATGGCGTCTATGGCGGCGGGGCTGCAGGCCGCGAGGACGGGCCGGGTCTGGATCCGTGTGTTGCTGTTCGGCGCGGCGATGGTCTGCCTGAGTGGCGGTTTGCTCCTGATCGCTGCGAATCCGGACAAAATGCTCGTAACATGGACAGCCAAGGTGGGCTGGGGCCTTGGGCTCGCGGCCGGCGTGTTCTTTTGCTTCTCGCCGCTGATGCCGCAGAGGACCGTGAGGGGCGCGGCCGAAAAATCGCGCCTGATCGCCTACAAAACCCATCTCAAGTCGCTTCGATTGGAGGATCTGGACGCCGCCGGGCTCCAAGGGGAATTCGAGCGGGGACTGCCGTTTGCCGTGGTGTTTCGATATCGGAAGGAATGGATCAACCGCTTCGCCGCATGCGGCGCGTTGACGCCAGCCTGGTGGACCACGGAGATGGCATCCGCTTCGGACGGAACTCTAACCGGTCAGAATTCCTGTACGCTTTTGCGGAATCGGGAGCCCTTCATCGAGACGTTGAGTATTCTTTCGTCCGCGTTGGGGGAGTCGCCCGAAGCGGGAGTGGGCGGCTGAAGGGAACAACATCGGCGCGGTTGACACAAGGAGAATGGTCTTCATGCCTGGTTTTCTGAATATCCGCGACAATACCTGCATGATTTCGCCATATGAGGCCGCCTTCGAACTGGTCAAAAACAACCGGGGCGAATACGGCGATGTGTGCGTGACGCTTTCGATCGCCTACCGGGTGTTCGACGCGCCGAAATCCGAGGGGTTCAAGTTTGTCGGCGAGGCGCCGGTGGACGACATCTCCGTTTCGGATGGTCAAGACCGTCCGCTGAAATGGACTCGCGTCCAAATGCGCGAGACCCGTCTCGAATGGAAGTTTGTGCAGCCGGTGCGCAACAACGAGACAACGGTGGTGGCGCGTTTCAGGATTCGCGATGCCCTGGAAGAAGAGACGGGCGGCAACGTGTTCACGGCGCCGTGGGTGGGGAATTTCAGGGTGCCGGTGTCGCGGGTGGTTTATCGCTTTATCTTCCCCGCCGGCTTCCGGCCGACGCGGACCGTGGTGAACGGGAGGCCGGCAAAAATGAAAACGTCGGCCGATGGCCGGACTGTCGCCGAACAGGGCTATGAGTCGCCGCCCGCCGGCGGGTTCTGTGTCCGATTTTCTCCGGCGATGGGCCGGCCGCCGTCATGGAAAAAACCGGCTGGTCCCGGAAGAGGCGGCAAGGCCAAACCGTCGAATCCCCTTTTCTCTTTGTTGGCTATTCTGGGTTTTATCCTGCTGTGGAACCTGTCCCATTGCGATAAAAAAGGCGGGGGGACGTCGGGGAAGGGGGGCGGTTGTGCCACTTCCGTGGGCGATTTCGGCGGGTCGTCCGGATGTTCGAGTTGTTCCAGTTGCGGAGGCTGTGGCGGGTGTGGAGGCTGTGGCGGGTAGCCCGACAATGGCCGTGTTCAATCCATCCGAAGCGTTTTTTCTGCAGTGGCACATCACCGACCGCTGCAATCTCCGGTGCACGCACTGTTACCGGACGGAGTCCAAGCAGGATTTGTCGCTTTCCGAACTGAGCGGCGTGTTCCGCAACTTTCTGCGCTTGCGCGAGGTCGTGCCGCAAGCCAAGGCCCGTGTCCAGTTGGCCGGCGGCGAGCCGTTGCTCTCGAACCATCTCTTTCCGGTTCTCGACATGATCGCGGAAGCCGGGCTGCAGTCGCGCATTCTGAGCAATGGCACTTTGATTGACCGCCCGATGGCGATGGGGATCAGGGCGCATGGGTGTCGTATCGTTCAGATCAGCCTGGAGGGGTCCCGCCCAACACACGATACGATCCGGGGGGACGGCGCATTCGACCGCGCGATTGACGGCGCGCGCCGATTGCGCGAACAAGACATCCAGGTGACGTTTGCCATGACTTTGTCGCGCCAGACGGTGGATGACATTCCTGCCGTTCTGGAAATCGCCCGGACCCTGGCCAACCGGGTGGGTTTTCATCGACTGGTACCCTGTGGGACCGGACGCGCATTGGCCGATCGGATGCTGCGGCCGGCGGAAATTAAAAGGGCGTTTCGGCGGATATGGGAGTTCCGCAAGGCCCATCCCTCCATCGAAATACCGCTGCGCGATCCGCTGTGGAAGCCGTATCTTCGATGCGGTCATGCGGCGGACACGGTGAACGGGTGTTCCGCCGGTTATGCGGGGCTTTGCGTTGACGCGGATGGGAGTGTCTATCCGTGCCGCCGACTGCCGGTGTGTTTGGGAAATGCCGTTCAGGACTCCCTGATCGAGCTCTGGCGATCTCTTTTGATGGATCAATTGCGGAATCGCGACGGGCTGCGGGGGAAATGCGGAACGTGTCCCCTGCGCTGGGATTGCGGGGGGTGTCGGGCGATCCCGTTCGCGCTTACACAGGATCCGTTGGGCGAAGATCCCCAATGTTTCTTCAGACCATCATGGCTTCAGAAGAAAATGATCGAGGCCATGTTCGCCCTGGAAGCCACGGCGAATCGCGGGGAGGGGGGCGGATAGGCTCTAAAGCCATTTCTCCAGGAACGCCATGATTTCCGACCGCATGTGCGCGTTCTCGAAATGTCCGGTCGCATATCGCTTCATTTGCCAGGCATCCTTCGCTCCCAGCGACTCGTAGACCTGTCTCAGGGCCTTGTCAATGCGATCCAGCCCGGCCGAAGGCGTGAGACGATCATAGTTGCCGGCGAGGCTTAAATGCCGCCGCGGGGCAATCAGCGCGTTGATTTGCGCGGTTGTGAAGTGCTTCAGGAGTGACGGTACATAGTAATAGATGCCGTGCTCATCGAGCCCCCGGGCTGAAATCAGGGCCTCGAAATCCGTCAGACAGCAGATGTCCACGCACACTTTGATCCGGGTATCCAACGCGGCGGTCCACCAAGCCATGGTGCTGCCCATGGACAGCCCGATCGTTCCAATTCGTTGCCCGTCGACGTCGGGGCGCGCGGCGAGATAATCCAGGGCTCGCAGGTTGTCATAGACCATCATCCCCCAGAGGACCCGGCCTTTCCAGAGCATCTCCTTGAAGACTTCGGACTCCGACCGTCCGCGCCGTTCGCCGAAAACCCAGGTGTCGATGCACAGCGCTCCCCAGCCTTTGGCGGTGAGCTGTTTTGCGTAGGGTGGCGTGCAAAGCGCCTCCCGGCCCAAAAGCAATTCGTCCTTGCCCAGGACGTAGTTGCCTCCGTGGGCATGATTGTAGAGCAGGCAGGGCATGCGTGGGCCGGCATTCCTGGATTTGACAAAGTAGGCCGGCACGGATTCGATGCCGTTCAGGTCCAAAAGAAGTTTCTCCAGGATATAGCCGTCGCGCTCGCCCTGTTCCACCACCGTTGAACGAATCGGGCGATCCCTTTGGGGCAGGTCCCCGAGAAGGGCGTATAGTGCTTGCCGCTGCTTGTCTTGTTCGATGTCCAGTCCCATGCGAATGGCGAGTTGCTTCTTGATCTGCTTGGCGTAAGGATTTCGGCGGCTCCTCATTTTAGTCAGCACGAAGGAATTCACAACCATGACGTTCAAGATGACGGATGAGGTCTCGCCTCTTCATCAGGATGGGATAAGAAAGGGTTCACGTATGACTTTTTGCCCGGCGATGGACTCTTCGGCGAGTTGGCGATTGGCGTCTAGAATCAATTCCACGGCCTCGACCAGGTTTCTGCGAGTTTCGTCCAGATTCGCACCCTGAGTATTGGCTCCCGGCAATTCTTCAATGAATCCGACATAGCCAGCGGGAACTTCTTGGAATACAGCGGTAAGTTTCATTGTTTGATTCCTTTCATGACTCATCTGGTTGCCAATTTACTCATGCAAAGAACCCGCGTCAAGCAGTTGCTTCTTCAGCCACGCCAGCGCCGCTTCGCGGTTTTCCAACTGGCCGTCCAGTTGCGCCTCGTAGACCTTTTTCTTCCAGAGGCCCACATCGCGGCCTTCGGGGATGCCCAGGGCCAGGATGTCCTGGCCGGTGACCCAGGGCTCGGGGAGGACCGGTTCGCCGGCCCGCTCCTTCTGGAACGCGACGAGAAAATCGTAATTATCCATGCCGCCGTGGCTGGCCAGGCAGTCGAGACGGTGCAACTCGAGCTCCACGGGAAAGGTCGGCGCGCCCACCAGCCGGCAGAGCGTGGCCCGCCGCATTTTTTTGACGTCCATGAAGCGCATGTGGTTGGCGATGCAAAAACAGATGGCATCGGTGTCGGCGTTGGAAAAGCGCAGCCGCCGCAACACGGCCTCCGCCATGGCGGCCCCATGCCGGGCATGATTGTCGAAACGGATCCGGTCGCCCACCTGCTTGGCCGAGGGCGGCTTGCCGATGTCGTGAAGCAGTACCGCATAGGCAAGCTGGACTGAGCGCTCGACCATGGCGTTCAACATGATGAGCGTGTGGGTGAATACGTCGCCTTCCGGATGAAACTGCGGCGGCTGTTCCTGTCCTTTCAGGGCCTCGACTTCGGGGAGAATGTGTTTGATCAATCCCAGCTCTTGAAGGGTCTGGACGGCGTCTCCGGCGCGGGGGGCCTCCAGCAGCATGCGCGTGAGTTCCTGCTGGATGCGTTCGGCGCTGATGCTTTGAATCCGGTCCGCCAGGTCCCGGATGGCGCCGGCCGTGGCGGGCTCAAGGGCAAAGCCGAGCGTGGCCGAAAACCGCACCGCGCGCAGCAGGCGAAGTTGATCCTCCATGAAGCGGTCGCGGGGCCGGCCTACGGTGCGGATGATCTTGCGGTCAATATCCTTCCGGCCGTCCACGAAATCGTGGATGACCTTGGCGATGGGGTCGAAGAACAGCGCATTAATCGTAAAATCGCGGCGGGCGGCGTCCGTTTGGGCGTCCGTGAAGGTGACGGCTTCCGGATGCCGGCCGTCCCGGTAGGCATGGTCCTGGCGGAACGTGGCCACTTCATACCAGTTTCCCTCGATCGGGACGCGAACGACGCCAAAAGCCTTGCCCACGGCCAGGGACTTGGGAAAAAGGCGAAGCACGTCATCCGGCGTGGCGTTGGTGGCGATGTCGTAATCCTTGGGTGTGCGGCCCATGATCACATCGCGGACACAGCCGCCGGCCCAGTAGGCCGTCCAGCCGGCCCGTTGGAGGCGGAGCGCGACCTCGCGCGCGCCGGCTTGCAGGGGGTTCGATGGAAGATCGGCTGACATAATCAAATCCTTCCCTTCGTCTTTACCTTAATCTTTTCCCTTTGTCTCTCCCAGTTCCCGCACAGATTATGGCGTGAGCCACGTTGTGGCAATCACGTGACCACGTTGGCACGTGCTACGTGACTCACGTGGCGCCACGCACGTGGTAAAGATTACGGCAAAGATTTCTTCCCGAACCCCGAACCCTGCCCACCGGAGCGGTTACCTCTTTGCGCTTCTTTCGGCTTTCAAACGGAACACGCAGGGAAAAAGTTGCTCCAAGGTCCGGGATAACGGCGGTTTTCTGTTGCGGGCTGACCATGAAAGGATCGGAAAATCCGGGGGACAAAATTCCGCGAGCACCTGCAGGCAGGCGCCGCAGGGGGCGGCGGGTTCCGGAGCATCGGTGACAATGCCCAGCGCCGTGAAGCGCAGCCGGTGGGCAACGGCCGCCACAACGGCGGCGCGTTCGGCGCAAAGCGTGAGTCCGTAGGAGGCGTTTTCGACGTTGCAGCCTGTCACGAGGGTTCCATCATGAATTAACAGGGCGGCGCCCACCCGGAAGCGGGAATAGGGCGCATAGGCCGCCGCCCTGGCCTTCAGGGCCGCGCTGCGCAACGCTTCGATGTGTCTTTGTGTCAAGGATTTCATCGTGCGATCCTAAGTCCTTTCCAGAAATATTCCAAAAGACGCTTCAGGCGGGGCAGCGCCTTTTGAGCGGCCCGCTCGACATCCTCATGGGACAGGCGGATTTTGCCGAGACCGGCGGCGCGGTTGCTGATGCAGGAAAGCCCCAGCACTTGCAGGCCGGCCGCATTGGCCAGGACGGCTTCCGGCACCGTGGACATGCCCACGGCATCGGCGCCCCAGGCGCGGAATGCCCTGATTTCAGCCGGGGTTTCGAAGGTGGGGCCGCCGGTGGCCAGATACACCCCGTGGGCGCAGGGAATGCCGGCTTGCCGGGCCGCCCGGTCCATCCGTTTTCGCAATGCCGGGGCATACACCTCCGTCTGATCGACAAACATCGGGCCCCAGAAAGGATCGCGATTGCCGCAAAGCGGGTGCGAGGGAAGGGCGTTGATGTGATCGTCAATGATCATCACATCCCCCACGTTCAGATCGGCGCGTATGCCGCCGGCGGCGTTGGTCAGCACCATGAACTTCACGCCGAGAGCTTTGCTCAGGACGATGGGTAGCGCCACGGGTTCCCAGCCGGCGCCTTCGTACCAGTGCCGCCGGCCCTGGAAGACCAGGGTTTCCATGCCCGCATATTCGGCCCAGAGAATGCGGCCGGAATGACCGGCCACCAAGGTGTTGCCCAACCCGGGGATGTCGCTGAAAGCGATCGCCTTCCTCACGGCAAACCCACCGACAGCGGGACCCCAGCCGGAGCCCAGGCTCAAGCCGCAGACGGGCTTGGCGGACGGCAGCCGCTTTCGCAAAACCGCGGCCGCTTTGTTGAGCATGGACATGTTCATGCTTTACACCTATTCCGATCTCAGCCCTTGCTTTTTTCAGGTTTCAGGTTTCATCCCTCTGCCCTTGCCTTTGCGATGACTCTAGCAATTAACGGGGGCGGCGTCACGGGGGAAGGCGACAGCGCAAAGGCCGTTTCCACCAGCGCGCGCGCCTGGGCAAGAAGATGGGCATCGTTGGCATGGAGCACCGCCAACGGCGCGCCGCGCGAGACCCGCTCGCCTATTTTTCGAATGTCCGACAACCCCACGGCGTGATCCACGGCGTCCTCCATCCGCTGCCGGCCGGCGCCGAGAATGACACAAGCCTTGCCGAGCGATTCGGCATCGGCGGACCGGATGGCGCCGTCGGCGGGCGCCGGGATGGGCTCGTGGATCATGGCGGCCGGCAATCGCTCGGGATGTTCCAGCGTGGAAATATCGCCGCCATGAAGCCGGACCATGTTCAGAAATGTGGATAAGGCGGCCCCCGACTCGAGTTGGCGGCGGGCCATTTCCGTGCCCTGCTTCCGATCGCCGGCCAGACGGCCCAGCACCAGCATGTGGGCGCACTGGGCCAGGGTCAGTTCCACGATGTCGGCCGGCCCTTTCCCCTGGAACGTGTCCATGGCCTCGATGATTTCAAGGGCATTGCCTGCCGTACGGCCCAACGGCTGGTTCATGTCGGTGATCATGGCGGTCATGGGACAACCCATGCGGCGCGACGTCTCCAGAAGGCTGTTGGCCAGCCCTTCGGCTTCCGGAAGGGTTTTCATGAATGCACCGGTTCCCCATTTCACGTCCATGACGAGGCCGTTCAATCGAACGGAGAGTTTCTTGCTTAAAATGCTGGCCACAATCAAGGGGATGGAAGGCACCGTGCCCGTAACATCCCGAAGGGCATAGAATCGGCGGTCGGCCGGGGCGATCCGATCGGTCTGGCCGATGATGGAGCAGCGACATTGCCGCAGGATGTCCCGGAACTCGGCGATCGGAAGGGCGGTCCGGTAGCCGGGGATGGATTCCAGTTTGTCGAGGGTCCCGCCGGTGATGCCGAGACCGCGGCCCGCGATCATGGGCACCGTCAGGCCGCAGGCGGCCGCCAGGGGCGCCAGGATAATGGAAATCTTGTCGCCAATGCCGCCGGTGGAATGCTTGTCCACGCAGGGCGGCGGGAGGTCGGACGTGTCTATTGTGTCGCCGCTTTGCCGCATGGCCTCGGTGAGGGATGCCGTTTCGTCGGCGGACATGCCGCGGAACAGGATGGCCATGGCCAGGGCGGACATCTGGTAATCCGGGATCTGCGCCTTGACGAAGCCCTGGATCATCCAGCGGATTTCCTCGTCGGAGAGGGGCTTGCCATCCCGTTTCTTTTCGATGATCCATTGAGCCAGCATGGGGGACAGCATACGGGGCGCCCGGGAAGATGTCAATGGCAAAGGATTCGTGTGCGAAGGATTCGTGCCGCCATTCGCATTATGGCCGTCTTCTAAGTCTGGTCGGCATCGATCAAGTCGATAATCATGACTTCCTTGGCGGGGTGATCTGCCCAGAAGTAAACAGCGTGTTTTCCAATGATTCTGACCTGGCAGTATCTGCCTGTCGAGTCAGATTCTGTATAGTCGCCAGTCTGGAATGGATCGGCGCGAAGCGACGTAATGAAAGACAGAATGTTGTCACGACCGGAGCGTGGAATGGCCCGGAGCAGGCGATATATCTCATATCGAATGTATAATTCGTATGATATGGGCATGACCGCTCATGTCCGCGATAGTTTTCGCTTCAACTGATCAAGCGTCAGCCAGTTCTGTGCGGTCCTGTCGTCAAGCCTACGCGCCAACTCCCTGGCGTGTCGCGGATTCCTTTTGAGGCGCAGTACAGACAGGCAGGCGGCAAGTCGATCCTGCTGTTCGGGAGCCCATTTTTCAATTTGTTTCTGAATGGTTGTTAGTGTCATTTTTGCACCTCCCTTTCACTGTTTGTAAACTACCACAGCACCGATCTGAAATCAAGCGGCCAACGAGGGGTGCAGAATGATTCTGTCGATAATCCGTATTCAGGATGGACAACCGGGAGTGGAGTTCCTATATATGGCGGCCGTGACGGCTAGCCGTTTAGCCTGTTGGTGGAGAGGCTGTAGGAGAGAGACAACCGATGAACCGGACGTTCCAAGGGCAGCTGCCGTCGAAAATCCGGGCTTTGTTCGGCCGGGTGACCGAGGCGCAGTGGCGGAACTGGCGCTGGCAGCTCCGTCATAGCCTCGCCGGGATGGAGGATTTAAGCCGCCTCTTGAAGATTCCGGATCCGGACGTCCGCCGCTATGCGGAGCTCCTGAACGAATATCCCTTTCGGGTGACGCCGTATTTTGCGTCGCTCATTGATTGGGACGACTCCCGTGATCCTTTGCGGCGGCAGATGCTTCCTGACGTTCGGGAAATTGCCGACCGGAAGGCGGAGAGTCGGGATCCCCTGGAGGAGAATCGGAACAGCCCTGTCAGCGGCCTGATCCACCGTTACCGGAATCGCGCCGTGGCGCTGGTCAGCGAGCGCTGTGCGGTCTGGTGCCGGCACTGCACCCGCAAGAACCGTCTGCGGCCGGCCGAATCGCCGACGCCCCGCGAGCTCCGGCGGATGGCGGAATACGTTTCCCGCCACCCTTCGATCCGGGAGGTCATTGTGTCCGGAGGGGATCCGTTGCTGTTGGAGACGGAGGCATTGGATCGTCTGTTGCGGGCCTTCCGGCGCATTCGGCACGTGGAGGTGCTTCGGATCGGCACACGGGCGCCCGTGGTTTTGCCCATGCGGGTGGATGCCGGATTGGCGGCCGTTCTGGAGTCGCACCGGCCGCTCTGGCTCAACACGCAGTTCAATCATCCCCGCGAGATCACGCCGGAATCCGCCCGGGCCTGCGAACGCTTGTTGAAGGCCGGCATTCCGGTGTCGAGTCAGACGGTGCTGTTGAAAGGCGTCAACGACACTGCGAACACATTGGCGGACCTGTTCAACCGGCTCCAACGGATCATGGTCCGGCCCTACTACCTGTTTCATTGCGATCCGGTGCGGGGCACCCGTCATTTGCGCGCGGATCTTCAGCATGGCCGGGCCATCTACAAGGCGCTGAGGGCGTCGCAGGGCGGGCTCTGTCTGCCCCAATATGTCGTGGATATGCCCGGCCGGGCGGGCAAGATGCCGGTGGAACTGCTCGCTCCAGCGCGAATGATTCACCACGAACCACGAGAATAAATGGAAAGGGATCGCACACGGTCACACAGAGTGTGCCCCTCCCAAATCCAATTCAGTCCTTCTTGAACCAGGCCCAGACCAGGATCACGCCGATGAGAGCGGCGATGCCGGCCAGCGTCAGTACTTTCCGGGTTTTCACCATTTCGTTGTCGGCGTTAAACGCCCCCTTGGGCGCCGGGGTCGCGGCGGACTCCGGCGGAGGGACCAGGAAAGAGGATTGTTCGGGCTTCTTTTGTTTCTGTTGTCGGGCCAGTTCACGCGCCTTCTCTCGCGCCTGAATTTCCGCCTCCAGAGTCTGCGCCTTGGCGAGCAGGGCCTCTCCCCGTTTCGTTTGCAGCCGGGCCATCTTCTCCTTTTGGATTTTTCCATCGGCCGAGAGGGAACTGCCGGCCTGCATCGCCGCGCCCACCTTGCACAACGTTTCGCCTTGCGCCCGCCACTCGGCGATTTGCCGGCGTTCGTCGGACAGGGATTGGGGAGGAGACGGGGTGGCGGGGGTGGTTTCCGGAATCACGGGGAGAGTTTGTCTCAACTGCCGGGCGTCCGCGGCCGTGGCCGGTTCGATCTCGGCGGAGATTTCAAGACATCGGGCCGCGAAGACCGGTTTGTTTTCCTGGATGAGACGGCGCGCGGCGCTCCAATACGTGTCCGGAACATTGGTGGAGGAGCTGATATGGAGCACGCGATCGGTGCCGAGCCGCAGCTCGCCGCCCTCGACGGTAATGATGTATTCCTGCTTGTCCAGTCCTGTCACGCGACCCAGAATCATGGCGTCGGGCGACGTCACGATCAGGTCGGCGACGGACGGGACGACGATGCCGATCAGGAATAACACGGAAACCGCCGCTCTTCGGACGCTGTGACCCATGGCGTTCATGCCTCAAAATGTATCGCGATTCGTTTGCATTCACAACTCATTTATGCCAAGCTCCTACCGTATGGAGTCGTAACGAATGGAGGCGATTATGGACACGACATCGGATCTGGCCGGCCGGCAATGCGTTCCCTGCGCGGGAGGCGCGCAACCGTTGAAGGGTGAGGCGCTTGCCGCGCTGGTCGCCAGTCTGGGCGGCGATTGGCAGGTGATGGAAGAGCGCCGCCTGGAAAAAACGTTCAAGTTCAAGGATTTCAAGCAAGCCCTTGCGTTCGTCAACAAGGTCGGCGAACTGGCCGAGGCCCAGGGACATCATCCCGATATCCTCTTGGCCTGGGGGCGCGCGAAGATAACCCTGTGGACACACAAGATCGGCGGGCTGTCCGAAAGCGATTTTGTCATGGCAGCCAAAATCGACCGGCTATAAATTCGCCGGAAGGCGAATTTATCGCTGGACGCGGCCGGACGCGTCGCCGCCCGCCAGTTTGTCCACTTCCTCCAGCGAGACGAGGTTGAAGTCGCCGAGGATGGAATGTTTCAGGCAACTGGCCGCCACGGCGAAATTCAACGCGTTTCCCGGGTCCTTGCCGTTGGCCAGCCCGTAGATGAGGCCCGCGGCGAACGAATCGCCACCGCCCACGCGATCCACGATGTCCGCGATCTCGTATTTGCGGCTGAGGATGAATTGCTTGCGGTCGTTCAGGCAGGCCGACCAGCCGTTGGAGTCGGCGCTGTGGCTTTCCCGGAGCGTGATGGCCATGATTTTCAGGTTGGGGAAGGCCTCCAGCACCTTTTTCGAAAGGGCCTCGTATTGCGCCGTGTCGAGTTCGCCTTTTTCCACCTTCACGGCCACGGTGATGCCCAGCGATTTCTGGCAATCCTCCTCGTTGGCAATGCCGATGTCCACGTATTTGACCAGCTCCTTCATGACTTCAGGCGCCGTCTTGCCGTATTTCCAGAGCTTGCCGCGGTAGTTGAAGTCGCAGGAGACGGTCAGCCCCATTTCCTTGGCGGCTTTCACGGACTCCATGGACAGGTCCGCCGACGACTGGGTGATGGCGGGCGTGATGCCCGTGATGTGGAACCAGCCGGCGCCGGCGAAGACTTTCCTCCAGTCGATGGAGCCGGGCTTCGCCGCGGCGATCGAGGAATTCGCCCGGTCGTAAATGACCTTGGAGGCGCGCTGGTTGGCACCGTTTTCCAGGTAGTAAATGCCCATGCGGCCTGAGCCCCGGGCAATCGGCGAGGTGTCCACGCCGAAACGGCGCAACTCGCCGATACAGGCGTCGGCAATCTCGTTCTTGGGCAGCACGGTCATGAAGGCGGCATTCATGCCGAAGTTGGCGAGCGAGACCGCCACGTTGGCCTCGCCCCCGCCGAAGGTGGCTTCGAGCCGTGGGCTCTGGAAGAGGCGTTCGAAGCCCGGGGATTTCAGTCTCAACATGATCTCGCCGAAAGTGACGACGCGCGTGTTCATACTGTCTTCCTTTCCTGGTAAGCGGAGGCGTTGACGCGAATTACTTTTTCTGCAACAGATGGATCGCGTAGCCGTTGACTTCGTCTTTCAGGTACACGGCGATCATCGCGCCCGCCGCGTCCTTCTTGGCCGTCGTCAGGTCCACCTTGACGCCCTTGCGCTCCAGGGCGGCGATGGCGCGGCCGATCGTGTTCGTGGTCACGGCGATATGGCCGTGGGCGCCGAGGCCCGGCGCCTTGTTCACCTCGAAGCCCTTGCCGGCGAAATTGGAGCTGTTCCCCTCCTTGAGCGGGATGTTGAAGATCGAGGTGAGTTGCTTCGCGATGGAGAGGGAGGCGTTCGCGTCGGGCGAGTTCATGCCGATGTGGCCGAGGTCGAAGCCCAGCATGACGTCAATGGCCTCGCGCGCGAGCTTCGTGATTTCCGCGAACTTGCCTGACTGGATCGTCTCCTTCTTGGCCAGCCAGCTTCCGCCCACGGCGAAGATCTTGTCGAACAGGATGAACTCGGGCAGGTTGAGCGTGGTCACGCCGCCGGTCGGGATGAAGCGGACGGCGCCGAAGGGGGCGGCCAGCGCCTTGATGGTCTTGATGCCGCCGAACACGTCGGCGGGGAAATACTTGACCACGTCGACGCCGTGATCCAGCGCCGTCTGGATTTCCGTGGGGGTGACCACGCCGGGGGTGATGGGAATGTTCTGGCCCTGGCAGAATTTGACGACCGCCGGGCTGAAACCGGGGCTCACGATATATTTCGCGCCCGCCTTGATGGCGCGCTCGGCCTGGTCCACCGTCAGCACCGTGCCCGCGCCCAGCAGCATGGCGGGCAGGCTGGAGGCGATGCGTTTGATGGACTCCTCGGCCGCCGCCGTGCGGAAGGTGATTTCGGCCACGGGCAGGCCGCCGTCGGTCAGCGCCTGGGCCAGAGGGACGGCGTCCTTGGCATCGTCGATGGCAATCATGGGAATCAGGCCGTATTCGTTGATTCGCTTGAGGGTCTCATTCATGCGGGTCTCCTTATGGATTCCATGTCATGGAATCCATTCATTGTTCTGTCGTACAATTGCTCGTCTGCTCTATATGGTTACAAACGCGGCGGGTCAAACCGCAATTACAAGATTCCGCTGAAAAACCCGCCCGGTGGGGTCACCGGGCCTACAAAAAGGCCATTTTCTGTAGGCCGCGTGACCTCACGCGGCGTTAATCTTAATGTTACGATTAAGAGGCACTTTGCCCGGCGAGCTCTAACTTATTGACCGGATACTTGGGTTTTCCGGTGAGCAACACGTCGCGCACGTTCTCCGCGGCCTTGCGCTTCAACTCGGCGAACGACTCCTCGGAGTACCACCCCTCATGGCCGGACACCGTGATGTTGTCCAGCTTGAGCAGCGGGTTGTCCGGGGCGATCGGCTCCTTCTCGAACACGTCGATGCCGGCGCTGTTGATCCAACCCTGTTGAAGCGCGGCGAGGAGGGCCTTCTCGTCGATGATCGGGCCGCGGGATGTGTTGAGCACGATGGCCGTCGGTTTCATCTTGCGAAAAGCGGCCTCGTTGAAAAGCCCGCGCGTTTTGTCGTTCAGCGGCATGTGGATGGAGAAGAAATCGCCTTCCTTCAGGGCGGTGTCCCAGTCCGCCTTTTGGGCGCCGGCGGCCGCGATGGCGGCTTCGTCGAGGAAGGGGTCAACGACCAGCACGCGGCCCAACTGGAAGCCGGAGAGCTTCCGGTGGAACACCCGGGCGATCATGCCGAAACCGAAGAAGACGAAGGTCTTGCCCCGGATGCGATACTTCTTGCCGCCGCGGCTGTAATCCCACGTGTGGGCGCGAACCTGGCGGTCCCGGAGCGCCGTCTTGCGCACGCAGCTCATGAAAAGCGCAAAGGCCTGGTCGGAAACGTCCTCGCCGCAGTAATCCGGCACGTTCGCCACCCAGATTTTTTTGGCCGTCGCGGCCTTGACGTCCACCGCGTCGTAACCGACCCCGTAACGGGAGATCACCCGGCATTCCCGCAGGCCGGCGATGATGTCGGCCGTGATGGGCGCCAGGTTGACGATGATGCCGGCGGCGTCATGGGCCGCGGCGACGATGTCGGCCGCCAGGGCGGATTTGACGTGAACGAGCTGCGCACCGATGGAGGCGAGGGCGGCCTTTTCCTCGTTGTAGTGCGGGTAACGGTCATCCACAATGACGACTTTTTCGGCCATGGAAGGCTCCTTTCTGATTTTGGATTTTTCCGAAATCCGAAACTCAGGTTTCAGGTTTCATCCCTCATCCCTTGCCTTTTAATCACACTCCGGAGAAAGACCCAAACCCCCCGTCGATCGCCAGGCTGGCGCCGGTGGTGAACGAGGCGGAGGGCGAGCACAGATAAACGATGGCGCCGATCAGTTCCTCGGGCTTTCCGTAGCGTTTCATGGGGGTGCCGCCGAGGATATCGGATCCGCGGGAGGCCGTGAGCACGCCCGGCGTTTTGGCGATGAGGTCCGCGTTCTGGAGCGTGGGGAAGAAGCCCGGCCGGATTTCATTGACCCGGATGCGGGCGGAATGATTCATCGCCATGTCCGCCGCCAGCCAGCGCGTGAAATTGCTCACGCCGGCTTTGGCCGAAGAGTACGCCGGCGTCCGCGTCAGCGGCGTGTCGGCGCTCATGGAGGACGTGTTGATGATGACCCCTTCGCCCTGCCGGATCATCACCTTGCCGAAGATCATGGATGGAATGATCGTGCCCATGATGTTCAGGTCGAACGTGAATCGGATGCCTTCCACCGTGAGGTCGGAGAAATGGATGCCGTCCTCCTTCCGGGTGATGGCCTTGGGATGGTTGCCGCCCGCGCCGTTGATGAGGATGTCCGCCCGGCTGTAGTGGCTCAGGACGGCATCCCGCGCCTTGCTGACGCTTTCGGGGTTGAGCACGTCGAGCTCGATACCGATCGCGTCGCCGCCGCCGGCGACGATCTCGTCGGCGGTCTTCCGGGCTTCCGCCAGGCGGAGATCCAGGCAGGCGACTTTGACGCCCAGTTGGGCGAGCCCGCGGGCCACGGCGCCGAACAGCACCCCGCCCGCGCCCGTGATGGCGGCAACCTTGCCCTCCAACGAGAACATTTCGGCCAATTGTTGGCGTGCCTTCGGGTTCACATTTGCCGTCCTTTTCCGCGGACCTCAGCCCCAGTTGCCGCGTATCGCTTTGCCGGTCTCGTTCGATTTATACATGGCCGAAATGATTTCGATACAGGCCAGGCCGAGTTGCCCGCTGATGCCGTACATGGGTTCCTCGTTGTTCATCACGCAGTCCACCGCGTAAGCCAGCTCGTCCACGTAACCCAGATTCAGGAATTCGTCCACGGCGGGCTTGGTCCACCCCTTGGTGTTGTCGGTTTTTTCGATGACATAGGAGGCGCCGGGGCGGCTGTAGAGCGTCAGGAAGGAGCCGAAGGTGAGGTCGGCCTTGATGTTGCCTTCCGAGCCGTAAACCTCGACCTTGTCGTCCATGCCGCCGACGGTGATGTAGTTGCCTTCCACGAACGCGTGCTCGCCGTTGGCGAATTTCATGATGCCGACGGCGAAATCCTCGCCGCCGTTGTCCTTGTGCACATAGTTGTCCTTCAGGCCGCCGTTGCATTTGCCGATGACTTCGACGACCTTGTTTTTGCCGTCGTTGCCGAGGAGGTGCAGGGCCCAGCCGATGGGATGAATGGCGAGGTGAATCAGGCAGCCGCCGCCGCAGGACTGTTTGTTCTTGGCGAAGGGGCTGTGGGTGCCGTTATGGCATTCCTTGGCTTTCACGTACAGCATTCTGCCGATGCTGCCTTCCTTGATGAACTCGATCATTTTGCGGAGGGCGGGCGAGAAAACCCAGTCCTCGCCGTAGAACAGCTTGACGCCGGCTTTTTTGCAGACGTCCACGACTTCCTTGGCGTCTTCCACCGTCGTGGCCAGCGGTTTCTCGCAGAACACGTGTTTGCCGGAGCGGGCGCAGGCGAGCGCGACGTCATGATGCAGGAAGTTGGGCACGCACACGGAAACCAGATCCAGGTCCTCTTTTTCCAGCATCTCGTTATAATCGGCGTACGTCTTGGGGATGCTCCATTTTTTGGAAATCGCCTCGAGGTTGTCGATCGCGGCCACGGCGCGAATCTCCACCTTCGGGTTCCGCTTGAAACTGTACGCGTGGAAGTCCGCGGCGAATTTCGAGCCCACAATGCCGACCTTGATCGTCTCTTTCGACTTGCCTTTCATGCGTTTCTCCTTTTGGATGCGTTCGCGGTGATGCGGGCGATTGTTTTGATGATCCGGCTTTGGTTTTGACAACTCAAGAGGCGTACGTCATATACGGTTTGGGCGCGGGGCGCAAGAAAATTGTTTGGCGGAGGAAGATGAAGGCGTTGATACAGCGGGTCGCGCGGGCGCAGGTCACGGTGGAGGGCCGCCTGACGGGCCGGATTGACCGCGGCATGGTCGTGCTCTTGGGCGTGAAAACGGGGGACGCAGAAGAAGAGGCCCGTTTTCTGGCCGGCCGCACGGCGGCGCTCCGGATCTTCCCCGATGAGGCCGGCAAGATGAACCGGTCCCTCGTCGAAATCGGCGGCAATGTGCTGGTGGTGTCCCAGTTCACCCTGCATGCCGACACGCGGAAGGGGAACCGGCCCAGCTTTATCCGGGCGGCGGCGCCGGAGGTCGCGGAGCGCCTTTACGGGCATTACGTGGATTGTTTGCGGCGCATTCTGGGACCCGACCGGGTGGTGACCGGGTTGTTCCGGACCTCGATGCAGGTGGAGCTTGTCAACGACGGCCCCGTCACTCTCGAGTTGAACAGTCATAACGAATAGGATTCGCACGGATTGAAAAAAGGAGACCGCATGATCATCGACGCGCACAACCATCCGGACTGGCACGGTCATAGCCTGGACAAATATCTGGCCAATATGAACCGGCATGGAATCGATGTCGCCTGGCTTCTGGCCTGGGAGTGTCCGCCGGACGAATACGATCCGAGTTATAATTATTGCATCCCGGAAACGGGGGCGGGCGGGCCGATTCCCTTCGCGCGGTGTCGTTCCTATGCCGAGCGGGCGCCGGGCCGGTTCGTTCTCGGCTACGCGCCCGACCCGCGCCGGCCGGACGCCATTGACCGTCTGCGCGCGGCGGTGGAGATTTTCGGCGTCCAGGTCTGCGGCGAACTGAAGCTGAGAATGATGTATGACAATCCCGATGCCCTCCGCCTGTTCCGGTTTTGCGGCGAACGGCGCATCCCGGTGACCGTTCACGTAGATTACGAGTTCAAGACCGGGGTCGTGTATCCCCGCCCATCCTGGTGGTATGGCGGCGGCATCGAGCCCCTGGAACGGGCCGTCCGGAAATGTCCCGACACGGTTTTCCTCGGTCATGCGCCCGGGTTCTGGTCTCACATTTCCGGCGATGACCAGTACGACAAGGCGATGTATCCCGCCGGCAAGGTCCAGCCCGGCGGCCGGGTCGTCGAGCTGATGCGGACGTGTCCGAACCTGTACGGCGATCTGTCGGCCGGGTCCGGGTGCAACGCGTTGAAGCGGGACCCGGAATTCGCGAAGGCGTTCATCCTCGAATTCCAGGATCGCCTGCTCTACGCCCGCGATTACTTCGACAACGCACACCAGGAGTTCCTGAATTCGCTCGGCCTTCCGGCCGGCGTCCTGGATAAGCTCTACTCCGGGAACGCCCTCAAGCTGGCGCCGCTGAAAACGCCCTGATCATCCCTTTTCCGGCCCGGTGATGCCCCAGTATTTCTTCTGGAGCGTTTCGCGCTCGTAGTTCATGAAAGCCAGGGTTTGCGTGTAGTTCATCACCGATTTCTCCATCGTCTCCCGGAACTCGCGCACGCGGGGAGAGGCGTCGTCCATCTTCTCGGCCGCCTTGAACTGGGCGACCAGCCGCCCGACATCCGTGTCGCGGACCAGTTGGTACATGCGGGTGAAGTCGCGCACGCAGACGATGGACTTGATCAGCCGGTGGGCGGACGGCTTCCGTTCCTGGTCGAACACGCGTTCCACATAAACGCCGGGGTCGGCGAATTTCTCCTCGGGCGTGTCGATCAGGGCGGTGGCGGCGGCGGGGTTGGCCTTGAGCAGGTGTTGGCTGGCGGCGACGAGGAGATGGCGGGCAATGTCGTCGGTGTCCGCGATGAAGGGGCCGACGAACGGCCGGATGCGGCCGGGCCGCGTGAAGCAATACCCCTGGACCACGCCCTCGTCGTTCCGATACACGAAGCAGGCGCCCGGCCCGCCGTCGGCGAACAGAGCTTCCATGATTTCCACGCGCTCCACGAAGGAGGAGGCGTCATAGCGGATCACGTCGGGTAAATCCGTTTTTGTCATGGCCTGGACATGCAGGGAATCGAAGGCGGCCCCGGCGAATTCCTTGAGTTCATAGGTGGAGCGCCAGAGGCGGAAGGAATTGACGTAGCCGACGGCGCCATAGACGGTATTGCCCATGGGCGTCGCGTCAAGGCCGTTGACGATCTTGCCGGAGTCGATGGCATACTTGACGCAATGCTGCATCATGGCGTTGGCCAGGCCCTGGCGTCGCAATTCGGGGTGCACCAGGATCATGCCGATCCACGTGTTGTTCCGGCCGAGCGGCAGCACGGACGCCGTGCCGATGGGAAGGCCCGAGAGCAGGGCCACGAAGGAGCCGTGCGGATCGAGATCGATCATGCGATGGATGTCCCGCTCGTTCTGGTTCCAACCCGCCCGCATGGTGAGCAGGTGCATGCTGTCGCGATACTTCCCGATTTCCTTGAGGCGGAAGAAGGGGGTGTTGACCGCCTTGGTGTTGGCGGGCAGCTCGAGCTTGAGGGATTCCGGGACCGTGACGTGGATTTTCTTTCCGCTTTTAAAGACGATCTCGACGTCGCGTTCCGGGGCGAACGCGTCGCCCTTGGGATTGTTGAAGCGGAAGCAGCCGTAAAGCTGGTCGAGATACTTGTCCTTCCCGAGAACGATGCTGGAGACCTTGCGCGGATCGCCTTTTTTGATCAATGTGGCCATGCGTCACTCCTCTGCTGTCAGGGTTGTTGCGGGTTCGGGGAGGTATTTATAAACACGCCGCGCCGGAATTGGAAGCGGAAAGATCGAGGCGGCAGGCAAAAAATCCAACCGTGCTGCTTCTTGCAAAACTCCAGACGGCTCGCCGGAGTCTCGCCCTCCATGTTACCAAACACGTGGTTTTCCGGA
>JACQHI010000057.1 GCA_016199105.1 Lentisphaerota bacterium
CGTCGCGTCCGCGCCGTTGCACAGATTGCTCCCCACGATCGCGACGGAGGTTCCCCCCGAAGCCGGGCCGGCGCCGGGGTTGACCGCGTTGATGATGCCCGCGGGGTTGTAGGTATAGCAGCCGGAGAAGACCGTGACGCCCTGACTTGTCGAGTAAATCACGATGTCGCCCAGGCCCGAGCCCCCGGCGCCCAGTGTCACCCGCACCCAGTTCGCGCCCTGGTCCACGATGGCGGCAGTCACCCCGCAGACGGTGACGTTGGTGATGTCCGCGCCGCCGCCGAGCGCGCCGTTGGTGATGATCAGCATATTTCCGCCGGCGTTGGGGCCCGCGTTGGTGCTGAGTTGATAGGCTGAGCCCCGCAAATTGAGCCCGTAAGGCGTGTTGGTGCTGTTGTTGACGATGGACAGCGTGCCGGTGCTGAGTCCGATCCCCTCCGGATCGTAAGCGATGGCCAGGTTGCTGATGGTGTGGGGCGCCACCTGCGGGGGCATCGCCACCACCCGGAACGAGCCGGCCCCCGTCCCGTTCGTGGTCCAGCCGGCGATCGTCATCGTGGTGCCGCCCGCGTTGGTGATCGAGAAGACATTGGTCGCCGCCGCGCTGACGGGCACGTTCCCGAAATCCGTCCCCTTGGCCGCGGAAGGGGCCTCGCCGTTCGCCACCACGCCGCCGTTCGTGCCGAGCACGGCCATTCGCATGTCGCCCAGCAATTGGAAGTTTGTCGTGGCGAGCGCATCGTGTCCGTCGCCCGCCCCGCCATAATACGAAACGCTCGTAATCGTCGCGCTTTTGTCGTCCACGGCGTCCGTCATGCCGTCGCCGTCAAAATCCAACTCCAGATTTCCCGCGCCGGTACTCATGAAGTTCTTGAACGACAGATCGCTGATGGTCAACGTGTCGCCGGCGATGAAATTCGCCGTCACATTCACGATCAGGGTCTTGTTCGCATTGGTGTAGCCGATGGCGCCGACCTTGCCCACGGCGCTGCCGCCGAACGTGGCGCTCAGGTCCGTCTCGTCCCAGGTCATTCGCAAGGCGGACGGAATACTCACCAGGATGCCGAAGCCGTTCGAAATGCCGGGCGAGCCCGGGTCATCCGTTATCGTGATCATACTGATGGCGGTCGCGGCATCGCCCATGGCGAACGCCTGATTAGTCGCCGAAGAGAACGTGACCTGGGCGCCTCCCAGGCCGAGATTATTCGTCATCGCGCCGGCTCCCCAGCCGTCGCCTGAGCCGCCCGTGAAGGACGCCGCGCTCCCCAGATAGAACCCATTGGTCTCCGTGCCCATTCCCCAGCCGTCGCCCGAACCGCCCGTGAAGGACGCGGCAAACGCCTGCCCGGCACACGCCAGGGAAAGCAGGGCTACCACGGCCAGAATGGGCGCTCTTTTTGTCATAATCAAACCCAACCTCTAACGGTACACGACGCAGGTAGACGCGACGCCCTCGTCGCGTTGCAGGACGATCGCATGCGGCGGGGGCGCCGCGTCCACGTACCCGCATTGCTCCTGTCTTGAACCATGCCCAATTTCGATTCCAACGCCGCTATGGCGCCGACCGCACACAGCGGAAACTAAGATCGTTATATCGAAGTCCATCCGTCGTGGCAGACAATTCGCGGTCCGAAACCCGCAAGTAAGCCGACGCATAGGACCAGCCACCGCCATGAAAACCGGCTCCGGCGGCGGACGGGTTGGTGTTATCAATTACACCTCCCGTCAACGTGGGCCAATTAGCCACATTGGCGTAACCGTTTACGCTCAGCGCGCCGTCTCCGTGCAGCCCCGTGAACGTTCTGCCCGCCGCATTGCCGACGGTTACCGCCATCTCCCATTGATTCCCGGAAAGCTCCAGAATCCCGTAGTAACTTGCTCCCGCATTTTGGCGGGTCGAGGCTCCCTTCGCATAACTCCCGCACCGGTACCCAGCACTCAGCGCACAACCGGAATAATTGCAGTTTCCCTGGTTCGGAGCCTCCGCCGCCGTATTCTGATTGCTCACAGACGATGTCGCAGCTTCCAGCGTGGTATTGCCCCACGCATACTCATTCGGCACCGGGGCCTGATCTCCCCGGCACGCCTTCTCGCGCTCGAGTTCGGTCATGGGCCGCAACGCCGCCCAGTCCGCATACGCGCAGCCGTCCGCCCACGAAAGATAGTTGCAGGCGACCCATTCCCCGTCGTCGGTTTCGTTCATCTGCGCGCTGTCGGCGGTCGTCGCCGCTCCGGCGTCATTTCCGGCATCGCATCCGAAGAACGCCGGGCTGGCGCCCGTCTTCTTGATGAAGTTCCTGGACGAATTGAAATGAAGGGCCGCATCGTGCCTGTTGTTCTGTTGCGCGGCGGTCAGCGTGTTCAGAAAGTCGCAATATTGTCTCTGCGATATCTCGTATTTCATGCAATAGAACGCGCTGTACCCCTTGGGGAATGCCGCCGGGATGTCGTTGGGGTCCGCGGGAGACACGGCGTCGTCCCCGGTGGTCCCGCCGATACCCCACAAGTTCCCGTTGACCGTGCTGGTCGTGATGGCGTTGGTCGAGCTGACCGTGTAGGTGTTCGTGGTCTGATTGTATTCATAGAAATGGCCGACCTCGTTGCCGCCGGACCCCAACTCGAAACTGGCCGTCGGCACATACACCATCTCGAGGGCGAATACCCGGACCTGCGCGGTCGCGCTCGTAGCGACACCATCGGCGATGAAATCCCATGTGAACTCCACGGCGGCGCTCGCCAGCGTCCCGCTGCCGTTCGCCGATCGCTGGATGAAGCCGCCCTTTTTGTCCGCCGGAACGACAATGTCAATGTTGGTGATGGACCCCTTCGAGAAACCCGCCGGGTTCGTTCCGCTCGCGCGAAGCGTGGCGTGCGACCAGCTTGCGCCCGCATTGGTCGAGTACTTCACGAACACCCAGCAGGCATCGTAATTCGTAGCGTCCCACCATGAATTCTCCCAGGTGATGTCAAAGACCGCTTGAGCCGTTCCCGGACCCCGCGACAACATGGTAACGTTCGACACCGCGACGTTGTTCGCGACCGCGGAATGGACGCAGAGCAAAATCGCCATGCATAACAATCGATTCTGCTGAAAAACCCGCCCGGTGGGGTCACCGGGCCTACAAAAAGGCCCATTCCTTGCCACATGAGTCACGTTCCCGTGAGGGGCGCTGCCCCAACGGGGATCACGCCCAACGGGACTCACGTCCACGTGCCACGTGAGTGGCGTTGCCACAACGTGGCTCACGCC
>JACQHI010000079.1 GCA_016199105.1 Lentisphaerota bacterium
CTTCCACCGTCGCCAAGGCTATGGTGGACAAGACGGCGGGACAAGCGCGATGATGCCTATAACCTAAAACCCATAACCTATAACCTTTCCCACTCCCTCCCCCCCACCTACCACCTACCACCCAACACCTATCACCTTCGCTGGCCGCCCTCATCCCTCGTCCTCTATTCCAGCCACTCGCCGTCTTTGTCGATGGTGGCGGGCGTGAAGACGCGCGAGCGGAGCGTGATGGATTTTTCGACTGTCTCCTTTTTCAGAAGCTTGAGGGCCGTATCGATGGCTTCCCGGCCGCCCGTCGGATATTCGAAGCTGGCCGCCAGGATTCCCTGTTTGACATAGGCCCGGCCTTCCTGGGGCAGGGCGTCGATGCCCACGAAGAGCATGTCCTTTTCGCGCCCCGCCGCTTTCGCCGCCAGCCACGCGCCGTGCGCGCCGGGATCGTTGTGGGCATAAACCAGTTGAATGGAGTCGGAGCGGGCCAGCGCCGATTCCATTTCCTTGCGGGCGTCCGGCTCCAGCCATTTCATCTCGGCGTCGAACACGATCTTGATGGCGCTGCCCTTGATGCCTTCGCGGAAACCGGAGTTGCGGTCCTGACCCGGGGTGGAGGTCATCAGGCCCATCAATTCCACCACGTTGCCCTTGCCGCCCAACGTCTTCGCAATCCAACGCCCGGCGGCCAGGCCGATTTTCTTGTTGTCCGCCCCGATGAAGCAGGTGAACTTGTCGCCCAGCACCTTGCGATCGAGCACGATGACGGGAATGCCCTTCTCGAAGGCGGCGGCGACAGGGGGGGTGAGCGGAGCGGCTTCCTTGGGCGAGACGATGATCACATCCACGCCGGCGGCGATGAACTCCTCGATTTGCGAGACCTGCTTCAGCGTGTCGTTCTGGGCATCCTTGTAAATCACGTTCAATTCCGGGTGGGCCTCGGTGGCTTTCTTGATGTCGGCGTTCATCTGAACCCGCCAGGGCTCGCCCAGGTTGCACTGGCTCATACCGAGGGTCCAGGTCTTGGCGGCCGGGGCGGGCTTATCCTCCGCCCGGATGCCGTTCAGGAAGAGTCCACAGGTCATCAAGGCTGTCATCAGGTAACGCATGGTATTGTCCTTTCAGGACGATTTTGGATTTTTGATTTTCGATTTTGGATTGTGAACGTCCAACGCTGAACTTCGAACATTGAACGTCGAACCAATAACCGCTGAACCGCTGAACTGTGAACCCTGAACCCTTCTTCCCCTATTTCCTCGTTCTCTGGAACAGTACCGCGCCGATAATGATGAGTCCAGTCAACATGAGCCGTGTCGCTTCGCCCACGGCGTTGATGCTGAGGATTTTTTCGAGGTAGCCGATGGTCAGCACGCCCAGCAGCGTCAGGCCGATGCCGCCGGCGCCGCCGTTCAGGCGGGTGCCGCCGATGACCACCATGGCGATGGCGGTGAGTTCATAGGAGAGGCCGGCCTCGGGATCGCCCTGCTGTTCCTGGGCGGCCTGGCAGATGCCGGCCACGGCGCTGAAGAACCCGCACAGCCCGTAGGCCAGCCATTTCACGGCGGCCACCGGCACGCCCGCGTAGCGCGCCGCTTCCTCGTTGCCGCCGACGGCGTAGAAGTAGCGGCCCCAGCGGAGGCGGGCAAGGATCACCCAGCAGACCACGATGCACGCCAGGAAAATCAGGGTCACCACGGCCACGTTGTCGTGAAACAATTTCGAGCTGATGAAATTGAAGGCCGCCGGCACGTCCACATAGCGGTAGGCGCCGTCCGCCTGCCGGACGGCGGTGGAAATCTTCCGACCGCCGGAAATCCATTTCGCCAGTCCGCGCAGGAGTACCATCAGGGCGAGCGTGGCGATGAAGGGCTGGACGCGGAACCGCGCGATGAGGCCGCCGGCGGCCAGCCCGCCGAGGGAGCCCGCCGCCAGCACGGCGCATACGGCCAGCCACGGCGGCCAGCCCCAGTGGATGACCATGAGCGAGAAGGCGACCGCCGCCACGCCCAGCATGCTCCCGACGGACAGGTCGATGCCGCCGGTGACGATCACGAGCGTCATGCCACAGGACAGAATCCCGAACACGGCGACGTACCGGAACATGTCGCGGTGCGTGTGCCACTTGAAAAACGCGCCATTCGCGTTGAAGATCAGGCCCAGGGCGACCACCAGGAGGAGGGCCGCCATGGCGCGGACAAAAGGCGAGTGGAGCCAGGCGGTGACGGGATGGGGGGGGCGGATGGGTGTCGAGTCATCGGGCATGGGCTAATAGTAGGACATCCCCGGCGGCCGACAATGAAAAAAGGTGGTGGGTGTGGGGATGGGGAACGGAGCGGCGGGCATTCCGTGAGGAAAAGGACGCGGGGATTTCGCCCCGTCGGCGGTGTTGCCGCGCTCGCGCGTACGGTAGTACTGCGCTTCACGCGGCGCCTGGCCACCGGGGCAAACTTCCCGCATCTTTTCCTCAGAACTTCGGGGACTCGTCCAGCAAAATGCCCGCCGCGCTTCACCCCGCCGAGGCGGCGGTTTAAGAACTGTCCACATCCTTTTGCCGTGACGTGGGGGGTTGACATGAATGATACTGGCATAGTACTATTCAGGCATGCCAAGGAAGATCCGAGAGTTGATCCGGGATCTGGCCAGAGCCGGATTCGTGGACCGCGGAGGCAAGGGCAGCCATCGCAATTTCAAGCATCCATCCGGCGCGCGGATCACAATCAGCGGGGGTCTTGGCGACGATGCGAAACGGTATCAGGAACGGGATGTGGATACGGCCATCAAGGAGGCGAGCCAATGAAACCGGCTGACCGATATCTCAAGATTGTCGAATGGTCGGAGGATGACCGCTGTTACGTGGGCGGTTGTCCAGGTCTTATGCTCGGTGGAATTCACGGTGACGATGAGGCCACAGTTTACCGTGAGCTTTGTCAAGCCGTGGACGAATGGATTCATATACAGCAAGAAGATCATGAGCCCCTCCCTCCGCCGACAGCCGGAAAGGATTACTCCGGGAAGTTCGTTGTCCGTGTCGGCAAGGATCTCCACAAGGAGCTGGCCGTGCGCGCCTTGCGTGAAGGCAACAGCCTGAATGCCTACTGTGTCCGAGTGCTCAGGGAACGTCCGGCCGAATACGGGAAGCACCGCACGAGAAACCGAGCAAAACGCGCGGATAACAAGTTCAATTAGAGTCTGTTCAAAAAGGTATTTGGAGGGCGAACCTGCGGTGAGCCGGGCTGCATAATGCATGCCGATTTCCCGCTCACGGCTCGGCTCAGCCTCGCCCTCCATAGCCTGTTTGTAGGTTTTTCTTTTCACCCCGATTTCGGCGTCCGAAAGCATTGACCAATCGGGGCAAACGTCCTAAATTACCGGCGTTTTTTCGGGCTTGCAGAAACCCCATCGGAACACCCATGACGGAAACCGTACAGATGGATCTTGGCAAGGCGGAGGCCATACTCCGGCGCAACGGGAAGGGCCGCGATCTGTGCGTCAAGATTCTCCAGGAGCTCCAGGCGGCTTATGGGTACCTGCCGATGGCGGTCCTGGAATACGTGGCCGCGCACACGGAAATTTCGCGCCGCCAGATCTACGGGGTGGCGACCTTCTACGATCAGTTCCGGTTCACCCCCGTCGGCAAGCACCTGATCCGCGTCTGCCACGGCACGGCCTGCCACGTGAACGGGGCGGAAGGGATCACGGAAACGATCGAACAATTCCTCAAGATCAAGGACGGCGAGACCACGAAGGACGGGCTGTTCACCCTGGAATC
The DNA here is from genome assembly GCA_016199105.1 of Lentisphaerota bacterium. GTDB lineage: Bacteria > Verrucomicrobiota > Kiritimatiellia > JAAZAB01 > JAAZAB01 > JACQHI01. The sequence continues at coordinate 3,761 of JACQHI010000079.1, forward strand.
CGTGGCGTGCCTGGGCTGTTGCAGTCTTTCGCCTGTCATGATGATCGGCGAGACCGTGTATGGCCGGCTCACGCCGGACGAAGCCCGAAAAATTCTCAAGCAGTACAAGGTGCGCGAGAAGACCGACCGGAAGGAGGCGTCATGAGCGCCGTGCCTGCCGGCAACCGCTGGAAAATCGTCATGGGGCTCGGCTCCTGCGGCGTGGCCGCCGGCGCCATGGAGCTCTACCAGCGTCTCGAGGCCGGCGCCGATCCGAAACGCGTGGAGCTGGGCAAGACCGGCTGCGCGGGGCTTTGCCATCGCGAGCCGATGCTGGAACTGTTTTCGCCCGCCGGCGAGCACTGGACCTACGTGCACCTGACGCCGGAAGCGGTCGGTAATATCCTCCAGGAACATGTCGGGGCGGGAACGCCCGTACAGGATTTCCTGCTCGAGGGCGCGGACCGCCGGGAAGCCGTGCAGAAGTACCAGGCCAAGCAGAAAA
>JACQHI010000058.1 GCA_016199105.1 Lentisphaerota bacterium
CGTGAACCGTCCCGCCTGCAATCCGTCAGCCGACGGATAGCACTGCGGGCAGGTGAACCATGCCCTAATACAGGCCTTTCGTCCAGACGAGATACGCCTCGCTTTCCACCGGGATGCCGTCGCCGGCATACACCAGATTGCGCAACGCCGGAAGGACCGGCACCGTCTCCTCCGCATATCCGCGGACGAGGGCAAAGGAAGCGATGGGGTCGCCGGCCAGCGCCAACTGTGAGACGGGATTCAGGGGGAGAAACAAAGCCAGTTCCGAGGGATGGGCATATTGAGTCAGGGCGTCGGCTTGGGGGGCCGTATTGGTGGAGGTGAGGGGAACATCGTCGGCCGTATAGGGTTTGTTGTCGGGGCCCGTGGACCAGTCGAGGATCGTGCGCGCATCGAGGGAGATAACCGGCAGGGCGCCCATCGCGAGCTGGGCGGCTTCGCGCCGCGCTTCGATCATGGCGTCCGAATGCGTCCGCAGGAGCCGGTTGGCCTGGATCATGCCGGCCAGCAGGACCATGATGACCACCAGCGCCACGCAGAACTCGACCATGGCCTGGCCGGATCGAAAGTGTTCCGCCGTCGCCTGGGAGGCTATGGCGGACCGGTCAGGGTTCGGTGTTCCGGATAGCCAGGAATAGCAACCGTTTGTTCGTTCCATCTTCATGTCATCAGTGCATTGCGACAGGAAGCCCCATGACCATCAGGCAAGAAAGAACAGCAAAACTCGATTTCATAATTCTCCCTTCATCCCGAACCCTGATCTGATACACCTTTTTGCGGTTTTGCTCACAACGATTTACACATGAATACGTTAACGAACATCGAACGCCGAACATCCAACGTTCAACATCGAACACCGAAGTCCGGATCGGATCTGCACTTCGACGTTAAGCGTTCAACGTTCGATGTTCGACGTTGTTGTTCCATCGGCTTGGCCGCCAAGCCGAAGCCCGACTGAACCCCGACCCCTCCCTCGCATTCAATGCCCTCGTCTCCGCCCGCCGCCGGGGCTGGTGCCGCCTCCCCCTCCCACCTGGCAATGGATCCGCTGGCCCGAGGCGTTGGTGGCGCCAATATAGTCGAGCGCGCCGTTTCGCACCAGGGGATTTTCCCACACGACCAACTGCTGGCAATATAAACAGTCGGAGGCAAGGGCGGAAAGCCCGTCGGCCATGTAGTCGGAAAGATGGTTTTCGATGTGGTCCTGCCAGGCCATGTCGTAGGCGCCGGCCGCCGGCGCGGAAGAGGCGTCCACGGGGATCAGGCGCACCTCATGGAAGGCGGGCAGCACCAGTCCGTACAGGTTGGGTTTGACGGGGGCGCCGCCGTCGTCCAGCCAGCCGAAGGGCTTGGCGGCGGCGGTCCAGGTGATCGCGCTGCCCGGGATGCCGGGGGTGAGGCGCGTGATGCCGGCGACGATGCGAATGGCGACGTCGGCCCCGGCATAGTCGAACTCCGGTTTCACGTCGCCCGCGGCGGGAAACGGATCGTCGCCGGTCCGGGCGATCAGCGACCACGGTCCCCATACGGACGGGGAGTAGCAGAACCAGTTGACGGTCAGGGCGGCGACGCTGTTGGAAATGACGGTTTCGCTCAGGGCGCGGCCGGCCGTCAACTCGTTCATCAGGGAGATGGCGGCGACGCCGCCGGGCAGCTCGGTGGTCTGAGCGACGAGGCCGAGTCCGAAGATTTCGGAGTTTTCCGGGTTCGGCTCGGTGACGGGCGGCGGCAGAGGGGGCCAGTCGTGAAAATCCGTGTAGGATTCGAGCAGCGTCATCGCATGCCAAAGGAACCAGCACCAGTCCTGGCCCGCGACGGCGTCGTAGAAATCCGGGGTCAGCAACCAGTGGCCGCCGCTGAAATCCGTGTAACGCCGCGTGTTGTCGGGCGCCGCCGCGACGCCCTGGCCGGCGATGAACGCCACGGTGTCCCCGACTTCGCTCCAGCAGCCCGGGTAGGGCTCCGGGAAAATATGGATGTAATCGTTCAGGATTTCGCCAGCCTGGTCGTTGAGTTCTTCGCTGAACGGCGGGTGGACGAAAATGTGATTGTTCTTCGCCGCCTGCTGGGCGGCCATCAAGCCGATCAGCGGGCCGTGGAAGGCCAGGCGTTGCTGGAGGCCGTTGATCTGGATGGCGGCGTTGGTGTCGCCGGTGGTGAGGGCGACCGCCTGCATCAGGTTCAAATCGCCGATGAGATTGAGCGAAATGCCCTGCCATCGAGCGGCGGCCAGGGCGGCGGCGTCGCCGGCATTCTGAGTGCGCCACTTGGTCGCCACGGTCTTGTGGAGATCGAAAAGCCAGATGAGCATGAAGGAGAGGATCAGGAGCGCCATGAGCATGAACACCATGACCTGGCCCGAATCGCACCGCCCCGTCCGCGGCAAAGCGGCGGTCTCAGGGTTCAGGGTTCCGCCGTCGCCTAAGAAGCTTCCACCTTCGCCAAGGCTACGGCGGACAAGATGGCGGACACGTCGGGGTTCAGGGAAGATATGGTTGGGAAAAAGCATGTTTCTCATCACTCTTTGCGCTTCCCTGGCCGACGCCCGGGCAGGCTTGCTTTTTTGCGGCCATGCCGCCACCGTGAATGGCGGAACGCCATTCACTGAAGATAGAACGGGTAATGGTTGTCCACCGTGGCTTCGCCGGCGAACGGGATAGAGTCCTCGGCATAAAAAGCGCGGTGAAATGCCGCGCGAAGAGGGACGTTCTGCGAGACGCGGAACTGCACCAGGGGCGGATCGGGCAGTTCGGTGCAGGAATAGAAAATCGTGCCCCAATCCTCGTAATTCAGAGTGTCGTCGAGCCAATCGGGGTTTTGAGCGCCCATGTAGAGGGGGATGCGACCGCGTTCCGCGGCGCGCTGCTCCAGGGGGCCGCCGGAGATGTCCGGTTCGAGCAACACGCCCGCATTGGGGATGGCGCCGACATGGACCGATTTGAAGACCATGAACTCGTTGAAGCCCACGGCCTTCGCGCGCGCCCCGCGGGCGGCGGCGTAATCCAGGATTTCCCGCGCCGCAATCAGGCGGAAGAGCTCGAACAGGGACATCAACAGGAGACAGAGAACGCCGACCACGATGCACGATTCGACAATGGACGCGCCTTCCCGTCCCCTGTTTCGTCCGGATGTGCGCATGGAAGGCAACCCGCGGTCATCCGTCTTATTGCGAAGGCTTCAGGTCTTTCAGGTACTGTTTCGAATCGCCTTCGTCGCCGACGGCATCCTGCACGCTGGAAGCATCGCCGCCCAGTTCTTCCACCGCGCCGCCCACCATCGCGCGAATGCGGTCGCCAAACAGCCCAAACACCGTCAAGGCGGCCAGGGCCACGATCACGACAATGATAATATACTCGGTCATCGCCGCGCCCC
>JACQHI010000083.1 GCA_016199105.1 Lentisphaerota bacterium
CGAGCGGCGCGCGAGCGGCTGGACTATACCGAGTGCCACCTGGGGATGGCCGACTATGGCCCGCAGTTCCAGCGGGAGGTCTTGCTCAATCATCCCGCCGATCTCCACGGTTTCGAGCTTTCCCGTTTCTCGTCTGACTGGGCGACCTTTCTCGGTTTCCGCCACAGCCGGGCGGAGTGGCAGCAGCGCTACCAGAACCTGATGCCGGAATCCGGGCTCTACTACTATGTTACGCACTACGCCAACTGGGGGCATCCGCGCCGGTACACGGACCCGGAACCCCATCTCTTGCTCTACGGGCCCAGCGCGTATTGCGGTCTGGCCTACAACTTCCACGACGCCTATGGCTTTCGCGACGCCGTGGCGGCCGCCGCGGCGTTCAGTCCGTACTACGTCTTCGGCCATCTCGAACTCAGGATGCCGGAACGGGACGTCGCGTTCGCGCGGGCGTATCTGCAATGGGTCGCCGATAATGCCGACGTGCTCCGCCGGGGCCGAGTCTGCATGGAGGATGACGTGGGCTGCGTGGTGTCCAAACTCCGCGCCGGGCGCGGCGTCCTGTTCGTCCTGAACTATGGCCCGGCCGAACGAATCTTCCGGCTGACGCTCCGGACGGGATCCGAGCAGGCCCTGACCGTGCGGCAGGTGTATCCCTTGCGACGGGACGGGGTTCCCTTTCGCGACGGCGAAACCCTCGAAGCCAAGCTCCGCGGCGAGAGTTGCGCCATCCTCGAGTTCGGCCGCGAACTGAAGACGCTGCCTCCGGAGAATCCCGATGGTTTTTCGCTGGAGCTCGGCGGCTGGGAGAAACGCGCCGATGAGTGTATCGCCCACATTGCCGTTCCGTCTTTGAACGGGCTATCAGCGCGGGCCGGAACTCCGGACCTGCCGAAGGAACTGCTGTGTCTGGATCAGGCGCCAACCTCGGCTCCGGCGCTCGCCGATCGCGCGGCACCCGAAGCGGGCGAGGAGCCGGTTCCGGTGGGCCAATGGCTTGGACGCGGACCGCTTCCGGACCTTTTCCTGCGGGCCTACGATATTCGGGAAGAGGGGCGGGTCGAGACGTGGAAGCTCGCCCCCTGGGCCTTTGCCGACCGCCTCTGGCTCGTCTATTGCCCGGCCCGGCCGCTGCTGCTGGGTGGGCCCTTGCCCGCCGCGCGCGTCAACGGCCGTTCCGTGACGCTGGCGCCGCGCATTGACTACCGGCGCGGGAAGCCCGGGGAATGGATGTGTCCGCTCTTCTATGCCGATGTGACCGGCGCGTGCCGGCCCGGCGAGGACAACACGGTGTCGCTTTCCGGCATCGGCGAGGCCGTACCCGCCGGCGTCCGCATCGTTTCGCAGGCGGAACAACCCATGAATTTGACAGATTTGAAAACAGGCGCTTCCGATGGATGTCCGCACACCATGCGGCTGTTGCGGGAGGGGCGGGAGCCTGTCCGTATCGTCTGTTTTGGCGACAGCATCACCGGCGTCTATTACCACTCGGGCGGTGCGCGGGCCTGGTGCGACCTGGTGGGTATCGGGCTGAGGCGTTTGTATCCGAACGCCCGGATCGAGCTGATCAACGCCGGTATCAGCAGCCAGACGTCAGCGAACGGTCTGGCCCGGATCCAGAGAGATGTGCTGGACCGGAAACCCGCGCTCGTGGTCGTCGCGTTCGGCATGAACGACGTCCGGGGCTCGAATCCTCTGCCCGTCCGGCAGGCACACGACAATCAGATGCGGATCGTAACGCTCTGCAAGGGGGCGGGCGCCGAGGTCGTGCTCTGCACTCCGACCTCCATCTACCACGGCTACGCCGAATGGCCCTTCGAGCGGCTGGCGCCATACGCCGACACCGTTCGGCAGGTGGCGGCGGAAGCGGCCGTGCCGGTGGCGGATTCGTATCGGGCGTTTGAAGGCATCCGCGGGAAAAATCCGGTGGCGTGGATGCTGTTGATGAGCGAATGGATCCACCCGAACATGAACGGGCACAAGGTGATCGCCCAGGAGGTCATCCGCGCCGTCACGGGAGCGGACGTATCCCTTGCCGATGTGCCGGCCCCCGTGCCTGGGATCCCTTTTACGCTCTCGAAGCTCGTGAAGGGCGAGCGGGTGAAGGTCCTCGCGATGGAACCGTACGACACGATGATTGCGGCAGCGCTGCGGGCGATCAACCCGTCCGCGCAGCCGGACGTGACGCCGTGGCCGGTACCGCATCGTTCCCTCGCGGAGATTGAGCGATCGGCGATGGGCGTTCGCGACCAGGCGCCGGATCTCGTGGTCGTGGCCATTCCGGCGGCGGCGGGCGCGCCCACGGAGGAGTGGTTCATCCGCCACACCAGCGATATCTACAACTACTCCATCAGCTATGGCACACGCCAGTTCGACTGCATCGGCGTTCTCCCCTCGGTGCTGACGCCCTCTCTCGGCCCCGCGGAACGGCGCGGCGAGGCGCTGACCCGGGAAATCATCAAAGGGCATGACCTTGATCCGGTCGAGCGTAGTGCCGGGGACACGGCGACGCCGGAGCAGCTCGTGACGCGTTGGGTGTGCCAACAGGCCCGGTCGGCGCGGCAAGCCCGCGTGTCGTAGCCGCGCGGGTACTTCCACTGTACCTGCCGGTCATAGCCCGGCAGGATTCCCTCCGTTCTCCATCAGCACTCACGTTACTGCATTTCCGCTATGACCTGGTCCGTGGTCTCGACCCGGCCGAAGATGCGTGCGTGCATCAGGAGGGCCTCCACATGAGCCCGCGGGGTCAGTGTGGCGCAGGCGTCCTCGCAGAGGAGGCTGTTGTAACCGAGTTCGGCCGCCGCGCGGGCGGTGCCCAGAACGCAGGCGTCCGTCAGCACCCCCGTCATGACCACGCTGTGGATCCCCATGTTGCGCAGGGCGTGATCGAGACAACTGGCAGTGAATCCACCGGACGTCAGCTTGTCCACGACGAGGTCGGCGGCGGCGGGCGCCAGCCGCTGGTCAATCTGGTAAGCGGGGCTGTTTCTATCCGACGCCGGCCCGCCCATGGCTAGTGCGGCTTTCAGCCGAGTGGTCATTTCGTCGGCCGTGGCCGTCATGTTGCCGTTACGGGTGAAGACGATTTTTCGGTTATTGGCCCGGAAACAATCGAGCAGTCGCCGGGTATTCGGAATCACGATCGTCTCGATGCGCTCGTTCCAGTACCGGGCGATCGGGGGATGGCCCCGCGCGAGCGGCGAATCGGGGGCCATCGCCAACTGGCCATACTGCATGTCAATCACGAGAAGCGCCGTCGAATCCGGCTCGAGCGCGAAGTCGGTGGCGAGGATGTCAAACGGCCATTCGGGATCGAGACTCCTGGGATTCCATTTCATAACCGGGGAGCTTATGACGACCGACCGATGAGGGCAAGCGCTGAAGTGCGAGTGAATAGCACTATAGCACCAATATAAGCTCACGGCGGTCGATGCCGCCCGCCCTCCCGTGAGGGACGTTGGCCCGTCCCAACGGGACTCACGTCCAAGTTTGAACGGTCGGCGTATTTCGTGGAGGGCGGCTGGCCTCAGCCGCCGTCGGGTTCGGACCAGCCATTCTTTTTGCGAATTTCCGGAGTGAGCCAGGAAGGGCTTGCTCTTCCGAAACGCAAATGTAATATGTGACTCGGGGCGCACGCGGGTTTGAGCGGGGTACGCGGTCTTCCGTGTCGTGCTTATGGCCCTTCTACAACTTGTTCAGGTTCTCGACGACCTTACAGTCGGGAAGTTCTCTTCGAAGAAGGTTTTTTTGCCCATCTGACAGGCTACCATAATGGATAAGGAGTGCTCTCAGGGATCGGATATGGCTAATCTCGCGAACCACTTCATCTGTCAGGATTGAGGGAAAAAGAAAGTGCCCCTCTTTGTCTTGTCTGAGTTCTCTGACTGTTTTTGCATCGCAAGTGCCGCAGAAAGACAAAGCATATAGGCCACGCAGATTCTTGAGATAAGAGTAACCTTTTACACTGCATGTTCTGTTCATCAGATCCAACGAGAGAATCTGTTCTCCCCTATGAGTGTCGACAAATTGCCTGATATTCTCATCGGTTGTTGCCTCGATCCTGTGTCGGGGGTGGAAGCCTGCCGTCACTGCGTCAAAGCCAGCCGGAGGTTTTTCCCAAGTGCGACATGAACAGCAAGCAAGACAGGCAATAACAGCCGCAATCGTTTTGGTGTTCATTCCAGCCCTCGCCATAACGTTCGACGACGCGTGAAATATCCGGATCAACTGATGCGGAAAGCTTACGACGAGCGACACAGGAGGGCAAGCCCAGAAGTGCGAGAACAGTAATTCGCGTTATGGTGGTCGCTCGGCGGGCAAAGCGAAGCGGGTGCGCATCCGCGCGTCGTAGCCGCGCGGGTACTTCCAGAGTATCTGCCGGGCTATGACCGGCAGGATTCCCTCCGCCCCGCCTGCTATGCGTCGCATTAGGGCAGGTCTTACTTGGGCGTTGGACGCTCGTGCTTCGTAGCGAAGGGGCTTCCACCCTCCGCAGTGAGACTGCTACGGAGGACGGGTCACCACTTCGCAGAGTAGCATTGGCTGTTGGGCGTTGATACGAATTGTCTGGGATGATAGGTTGACGTGGAGGGCGGTCTGTGGTCAATTCGACGGGAGCAGAATGAATGACCCAAAAAGAGCAGTTGAACTACGAAATGCGCAAAACACACGAAAGAGAGAGTCTCATTTTGTTCAATGATTTCTTATTTCGCGTTTTTCGCGTGTTTCGTAGTGGAACTGACGAATCTAGGTTGAACCCTGTCAGAACTTACCCATGCCTCCCATCGATTTTGAAAAGGATTTGAATGCCGAGCAGCGGGCCGTGGCGCTCGCGCCGGACGGCCCGCTCTTCGTGCTGGCGGCCGCCGGGACGGGCAAGACCCGCACGCTGGTCTATCGCGTGGCGCACCTGGTGGAGCGCGGCGTGGAGCCGCGCCGCATTCTGCTGCTGACCTTCACCAACAAGGCG
>JACQHI010000062.1 GCA_016199105.1 Lentisphaerota bacterium
GACGGCGATATCCAGGTCGCGAAATTTGCGGGCGATCGTCCGGCTGTCGAGCCCGCCCGACACGCAGGCCCCCACGCGCCGGCCTTTGAGTTCATGAATGGTCATGGGCATTTCCTTTCTCCAAACGTTTTGCGAATGTTATGGCAGGTGACGGCGTCGATGGCGGTTTCATCCATTCCCCATTGCGGCAGAATTTCCCCCACCAGCTTCGGATAGAGGCAGAGGGAGGGGTACCCGGAGAGATACGGAGGATGGAGCTTTTCGCTGACCGGGTGGGGGGCATGGTCCGTCTCGATCCAGTCGATATGCCCCTGCTTCAACGCCTGCCGGAGCGCCAGGGTGTCGGCCACCGGACGGAGGGGCGGGTTCACCTTGTACAGCAGGCCGTCCGGCCGTTTGAGCATGACCGTGGACCAGAGCAAATGGTGGGGCGTCACCCCGCAGGTGACTTTGAGCTGCCGCCGCGCGTCCACGACCTGTTCGACCGAGGCGGCAAGGGAAATATGGCAGATGTGCAACCAGCCCTCGTACCCGGCGGCTCGCGCCATGTCGCACTGGTCCCGGATGGACGCCGTTTCGGATTCGGGCGGCCTGGCCTCGGCGTGGGTCGCGGGCGCTTCGGGATTGAAACATTTCTTGAAGGCGCTTTCCTTTTCGCAATGGACCGCCAGGACGCCGCGGTAACCGGCCGCCTGGAGAATCTCATAAATCCGTTTCTGGACGGCCGGGTCCGGAATGGCCAGCGAGCCGACGGATTCGCCGGCATACAGCTTCAGGCCGGCCACTTCCGGCCGGTCCATCGCCAGGGCGGCGGCCGACCGAACCTGGGCTTCGTCGGAGGTCACTCCCAGGTACAACCGGTAACGATTCGCCGCCGAGCGGGGAACGAGGCGAAGGCGCTTTTCGACATCCGCGGCGGACACGATCGGCTGCTCGGTGTTCGGCATGTCGAAGACGGTCTCGATGCCGGCCGCGTCACAGGGGCGCAGCACATGGGCGATGGTCTCCTTGTAGGCCTGGGCGCCGTCCCGACAGTGAACATGGGGGTCGATGCGCATGGGTCAGCTCCGGGCGATCCTTTTCAGATCGGCGCTTATGGCGGGATACGTTCGGATGATCTTCAGCGCCTTGTCGCGCGTCTTGGGCTCGTCGTACAGGGCTTTGAAGTGGGCGGGCCGGGCCAGCAGGGTTTTCAGCGCCCATGCCTCGCGATCCCGCGAACGGGCCACCAGGGTCTCATGGACGGCGGCGGAGACATGGTTGGCTTTCCGGACAAGGTCCCAGGCGCGTTCGTTCAGGGGGACAACGCTGACGGCTTTCAATTCGAGATCCCGCATGACCGTGACGCCTTCCTCGATCCGGTCCACAAAAAAAACGACGCCGGCCATGGTCCCGCCGTTCGTTTCGATAATGGGCTTCCAGTAGTCCCGGATCGAGGAGCCTTCGTTATTGAGATCCGCCACGTGGAGAAACGAGCGGCCCCGGATGTCGGCGCCCAGGTTTTTGCCGTCCTTGTAGAGTTTCAAGTGCGGTTTTTTCAGGGCCACGGCCACGGGATTGGAGAAGTCCCAATCCCGGGTTTCCCCCCCGGAGATGGCGTCAAAGGCGGGAAAGGCGGACCGGATCAGTGTGACCAGCGATCGAATGGCCGCGGCATAGGCCGCTCCATCCTTTTCCACGGTGGTGCTCTGGACGTAGTAGGGGCCGACCTGCCCGGAGGTGTACGGAAACCAGGGCCGGCTTTCATCCACAAACTGGAACGCCCCCGTTTTCAGGAGGTTGAGAAGATTGATCTTTTGAAGCCGATCGCCGATCGTGATGCTCATGAGCCTCTTTTAGAATTGCTGTATTTTTATGGTCCGCTTGTGTAATGTACAGGGCTTGATTTTGGCATGCAATCAGAATGAGCTTCATCGTATGCGTGATCATTCGGAATTTTGGGGAATTCTGGTTTTTCTGACGGTTCTTTGTCCGGCCCACGGCTTCGATTTCGGACCGATCGCTTCGCGCGACACCTCGCCTGACGGCCGGGTCCGATGGCGGGCCGCCGGTCCGTTTTTCGAGTATCAGAAAGCGCCGGACCACTCCACCTTCTGGGCCCTGCGTCCACTTTTCAGTTCGACCGTGCTGCCCTCGGACCGGCGCAAGGACCGGGAATGCCTCTGGCCGATCTGGTTTTCGAAAACCCAGAAGGACGATTATGTGTGGCGGCTGATCTATCTGGTCAACTGGCACAATTTCGAGATCACGAACGCCGCCCCCCGCTATTCCTTTTGGATCCTGCCCCTCTATTTCCAGGGACGCGACGCCGGGGAGCGGAAATACTGGGCGCTCTTCCCCATCGGGGGGACCATTCGCGATTTTCTGATGCGCGACGAGATGACGTTCGTCCTGTTCCCCTTGTATGGCAGAGCCCGGATCAACGAGGTCACCACGCGGACCTGGTTCTGGCCCGTCTTTTCGAGGACCACGGGACACGGCAACGAACGGCACCGGGTCTTTCCTTTTTACCTGTATTCGTCCCGCAGAGGCGAGATTGTCAAGCGCTCCATCCTGTGGCCCCTCTGGACCTCGGCCCGCTATTCGGCGCCCGAATCGCCGGGCTACGGGTACTTTCTGTTTCCGCTCTATGGGCATGTCAAGCTGCAGAACCATGAATCCTGGTATGTCGTTCCCCCGTTCATCCGGTTTACCCGCGGGGAAAAGCAGAGCGTGACCTATTGTCCATGGCCTTTTGTGCAAACGGGCAGCGGCATCGCGGACAAATTCTATCTCTGGCCGCTCTGGGGGCGCAAAACGATTGAGGGAGAGCGGAGCGCGTTTGTCCTCTGGCCGTTTTACAGGCAGCGCCGCGTTTCAAATAGCCTGACCGATCGGGACCATGTCGTGCTTTTCCCGTTCCTCCGATCCGAGCGCCAGACCTGGAAGGCACCGGAGGGCGGGAAACAACCGCCGCCCCCGGATGAGCGCGCCTTCAAGCTATGGCCGCTCTACACCTATCGGGCGAAGGGCGATGCCGCCAGTGTCCACGCGCCCACGCTCTGGCCGTTCAAGGACTTCGCGCCCATC
>JACQHI010000060.1 GCA_016199105.1 Lentisphaerota bacterium
CGCCGTTGCCGCCGATGAGCGTGTCGCTGCCGTCATCGCCCCAGAGGGTATTGGCGCCGTCCGAGCCGTAAAGAATATCGCTGTCGCCGCCGCCATGGAGCCGGCGTGTCAGTTCCGCATCCGCCTTGACTTCGCGGATATCGATCGAATCGGCGCCGTCGTCTCCCTGCACGAGCACCGACAGCGCCTTTCCGGAGAGGGCGATGATGTCATTGCCGCCGCCACCGCCGATCGTCACGCCTTTTTTCATGGCATATTCGGACTGGACTTTGACGGTGTCGTCGCCGTCCCCGGCCTCGATGGTAATGCCGCCGAAATAATTTTTCGTCGTGACGTTGAGCTGGTCGGCCCCGCCCATGCCGTACAGGGTGAGGGCGGCGATTTTCCCGAGGTTGATCCGCGCGGCGCCGGCGCCCTGGACGTCCAGGATCGTATTGCCGTCGGTGTCCTGGGAAACGGTCAGGCGGTCCTGGACGGCGGTGCCGGTGATGACGGCCCTGCCCATGGCGGAATACGAGGGGAGGATATAATTTTTTCCGCCCACGGTGACTTTTTGGTCGGCGACCGCCAGCGACAGGTCGGAGACCGTCACGGTAAGTCCGGAGTCGCCGACTCTGACCGGCGAATCCTTGACGGCAAACTCGCGGGTTCCGAGCGCCCGGAGTTCGGGGGAGGATTCCTGAACGGCGGCGGGTTTTGTTTTCCGGGCGCCGGGCCAGGCGATCAGAGAACGGTCGGGGAGCAGCGAAACCCGCTTATCCGTGAAGGAATAGCGGATCAGGGAACGGGTAAGATCGTTCAGAACCTGGCTGACTTCCATGGCCGGACACCTGTGCGGCGGTCAATGTAGCGCGTCCGTGCCTGAATCCTACGTCCTTGGATTGCCCCTAGAGTATCAGATGGCCGTCCCGTGTCCAGCCTTTTTTTAGGCCTTGTGTGACGAACGGAATGTGCTAGGATAGGCGGCGTCATGGGGGCGATCGGTCTCGACGGGTAGGTTGAAGCCCCGGTGGCGCGCCGAGGACCCCGGTTGGCCTCGTTAATCACCCGGGAAAAAAATATAAGTGCCAATACAGAATTGGCCCTCGCGGCTTAATTGATCCGCGACGTCTTACGGCTGACCACCTGCTAGGCCGATAAGACGACGTTAGCGGGTTGGTCCCGATGCTGGGCGACCGGGCGGCGGGACGAGACTCACGCGGACGCTGGCTGCCACAGGAGCTTGTCCGCCGACATCTGTGACGGCGAGACTTTAAAGACGGAACACGCGCGTAGAAACCGGAGTGACGCTTATTCGGACGCGGGTTCAATTCCCGCCGCCTCCACCACCCTCCTTCGCTCGGAGCACCGCGGAGAGCGAAGGAGGGTGCCCTCCATAGCCGGGCTTCCCGGCGACGGAGGGCCTTGTCGCGCGCTTTCACGCATCCATCATGCAGCGATTCATCCAGCGGATAGCGAGTATTGACATCGACGCGCTTTACACGTGGACGACGCTCGTCGTTATCCCCTTATTCGTGCTGTGCCCCGAATTCAAGAGCCAGGTTTTCGTTGTGTATGCGTTCCTGTTCGTTCTGAAGGTGAGAAAGGACGGCTATACGACGTGCGGACTTGAGGTCTTGTTTGCCGTCGCTGTGCTGGGGCTGGCCGCCAGCGCCCTCGGCGCCTGGGATGCCAGGGTGCTCAAGGAGGTGTGGCGTGTCGCCAGAATCATCAGCCTGCCCATTCTCATGAGCCAGTACAGGCCGGTACGCGATCTTCACAACAAGCTGGCCTGGATCTTCGCCGCGCTGGCGGTGTATGGCCTCGCAAGATTTTTCGTTGCCCCGATGGTCACGGGTTATTCCGAGCGCGAGTATTGTTATCTCGATTTCTACATGAATTCGTCGCTCGTCGCGTTCTCCGGCTACATTTTCTCCCTCGTGACGCTCATCCGGCAGCCGGGGCGGTGGTGGAAGGCGGCCGGCACGGCGAGCCTCGTTGTCTTCGCGTATCTCATCCTGCTTCACGGCGTCAGGGCGTCTTATCTGGTGTTCCTTGCGCTGACCCCCTGTATTCTGCTCGTCGAGTTCAAGCGGCGGATTCTCGTTGCAGGGGTCATTCTCGCGCTGGGCGCCGGCCTGTTTGTCTGCGGCCTCCGGATCCTGCAGCCGGGATTGCTGAACACGGCGGTGGAACGGCTCCGCACAATCGTTGACATGAACCAGGGCAGCAACCGCGGGCGCCTGACCTTCTGGAAGAAGGCCGTCGAGGTATTCCGGGAGCACCCCGTCAATGGAATCGGCTACAAGCGGTTCAATCGCGACCACGTCAAATTGCCCGCCGAGGAACACGTGTGGTCGTTCTGGCACGCGCATAACGAATGGCTTGGCATGCTCGCCGAAACCGGCCTCATTGGAACGTTTGCGTGGCTCGCGTTCAAGCTCAAGCTCTTCCTCCTGTTTTTCAGGGACCGGAAGACCTGGCTGGGCGCCTTCATGCTATATCTGTTCGTGGTATTTGAATGCCACAACCTCTTTGAAGTTTACCTGAATGAACGCACCGCCTACATCTATATGTACCTGCTGTTTGGACTGGGGCTCAACCAGTTGCTCAGGCGCGAGGCGCCGGCCCCCTCTGCCGCGGCATCCCCATGAAGGACGTTCCCAACAACAAGGTCAGCATCATTGTTCCCTTCCATAATGCGGAACGATATCTGGGAGGGGCTTTGACGAGCATCGGCGCGTCGGTCCATGAGAACGTGGAAGTCCTCATGGTCGACGATTTCAGCACGGATTCGAGCGGCGCCATTGCCGGGGACTTCGTCCGCAAGGACCCCCGGTTCCAATACTCGAGGAACCCGGCCAACAGGGGCGTTTCGCACTCCCGCAACAGGGGCCTTGACAAGGCCGGCGGCGACTTCATCCTGTTCGTGGATGGCGACGACCGGATATCGCCGGACTGGATACGCAATCTGCTCCTGGCCGCGACGGCGACAAAGGCAGATATCGTCATCGGGCAGGCCAAACGAATCCAGGGCGGGCACGAGTCGGACTACCGAATGAAGGGATTGATCCGGCCCGCGAGGCTTCGTTTCGAGCGAATTGTGCTGAAAGACAATGGCGTCGTCTGGAACAAACTCTATTCGGCGGCCTTGCTCCGGCGCGCGAACGTCCGTTTCGCGGAGGACATCGCCATCGGCGAGGACCTGGCGTTCAACTACGGCGTGATGGCCTGTGCGGAGGGAATCTACTACACGGACAGGGGCCACTATTTCTACCATCGGGACAACGCGGCTTCCCTCATGCGCGGGAGCAGCGCCGAGTCAAGGGTCCGTAATAATTCGCGCGTCCTGGAAACCCTGCTGGCGCATTCCGCGCGGACCGGCCGATGGAATCGGGGCGCGCTGAAGAAGGTCGCCAGGGATATCCTGATGGATAGCGCCCAAGGGGATCCCGTATTCATTGACGACGCAACGCGCGAGCGCATACGACAGATCGACCCGCTCATGTTTCACAAGGTCAGATTCAAGCTCTTGCGCAAGTCCTTGAAACGGAAAATCGCGATGGCGCTGATGTCTCATTTTCCGGGCGGGGCCTGGCGTTCGTCCAGATAGCGGGAAAGATATTCGAGGATGGGGGCGTTCGTCTTGTCCATCCCGAAGGCCCGCATTTCCTTCAGCGCTTTTTCCCTCGACCACCCCTGGTTCAGGATGCGGTAGGTGGCCACGATGGTGCCGGTGCGGTACACGCCGCGGGCACAGCAGATCAGGACCGGGAAATGGCTCGAATCGTTAAGCACCTGTTGGGCCCGGTCGTATTGGTCGAAACCCGCGCGGCCATCGCCTTCCATTTGCAGGGGACAGAGCCGGACGGCGTTGTTTTCGCATAGCGTCCGGATCGTTTGTTGCTCGGGCTTGCCGAATTCGTTGAACTGAGCGTGGAGAATCGTCTTGATTCCATAGGCGCGGATCACGCGCTCGAGTTGACGCGCAGTGAGCCGGCCGCTCCGGTAGATCTTGCCCGGCTCGACGACGCCGAAGTTGTCCAGCCCGAGGCGGTTTTGGGCGAACCACCCGACTCCGAAGAGGGCCGCCGCCATGAGGAGCAGAAATACCGGCCGAATCCGATGACGCGAGGCTGTCGGTGGGGCGGAGGCTGTCATGGGGGAGTCGTTGGCCCGCTGCGCGCGGCGCCTTCCTGTGCGAACCGTTCTTTCAGGCGGAGCATTTCCGACGCGCACCAGCCGGTTTGGCGCGCCACGCCCATGAGAATGCGGACGTCATCCTCGGAGAGGGTTCCGCGGGAGAGAATGCGGCGGAGGCCGAGCATCATGTGCTGAGCCTTGTCTTCCTTCATGAAGCCGATGTCCAGCAGGGTTTTTTTCCACAGGGCAAACATCAATTCCCGCAGGGAAGAGGATGCCTCGGGAGATTTCTCGCAGGCCGGCTCGAACAGGCCGGCGGCGACATAGAGCTCATACGCGCAGATCATAACCGCCTGGGCGACGTTCAACGAGGGATATTCGGGCCTGGAGGGAATCTGGACGAGTTGCGTGCAGATTTCCAGGTCGTCATTGCTCAAGCCGTTATCCTCGGGTCCGAAAACGAGGGCCACTGTGGCCGTTTGAGCGGTTTGGAGAATCTGGGGCGCCCATTCGCGGGGCGTTTTCGAGTGCCGGCGATAGAGACCGAGCCGGCTCGTTGTGCCCATGACCCACCCGCAGTCGGCGACGGCCTCGGGAAGCGTGGCGACTTCCTTGCGCGAATCCAGGAGGTCGCCCGCCCAGCAGGCCATCTTGCGCGCTTCCTCCCAGTCGGTGGCGAGAGGCGCCACCAGGACCAAATCCGAGAGCCCCATGTTGGACATGGCGCGGCAGACGGAGCCGATATTCCCGCCGTAGATCGGGCGGGTGAGCACGATGCGAATGTTGCGAGTGGGCATGGCGCTTACTTGATGTGGCGGAGAATCTGTTTGAATTCCGGCCGGTCCGAGGTGCCCAGGAGTTCGAAAACCGTGCTTTCCACACTGCTGACCGCGCCGCCGGCGGCGCGAATGCGCTCCAAGCCGATCGCCTTGTCGGCTGCCGTGCGCGAAGAGACGGCATCGGCCAGCACCTGGGCGCGGTACCCGCGTTCGAGGAGGCCGGCGACGGTCTGGAAAACGCAGACGTGGGTTTCGATGCCGGCGACGAGCACGTTCTTTCGGCCCGTGGCTTCCAGCGCTTTCAGGAAGGCGGGTTCGCCGCAGGAGCCGAACGTCCGTTTGGCGATGGCCGGGATGCCGTTCAAGGGGCCGGCCAGCGCCTTGACGGTGGGGCCAAGTCCTTCCGGATACTGTTCCGTCAGGAGGAGGGGGACTTGCAGGACGCGGGCACAGGCGATGAGCGTGCCGGCGCGGGCGATCACGTCGCCAATGCCGGCGATATGGGGCGCGAGTTTTTCCTGGATATCGATGACCAACACGACAACTTCGTGCGGGTGAAGCATGCGCGAACCCTCCTGTTCCGATGGACCGTGCTCTACCGGTTGATTACCCGGAATGTATAGCCTCTTGCCGGCGGGGATTCAAGGTTTCAAGTATTTGACAGATGGACGACCGATCGTTACCATATTCGCCATCGGTTACACGTGGCGGTTCTTTCGCCTGTCGCAAGTGGAGGTGCAGGTTATGAGAATGTTTCCATCCCGTTCGGGCTTTCTCTCCCATCTGGCGTTGATGGGGCTGGCCTTGCTTTGTCTGGCCGGCTGTGAGGAGGACGATTTCGATCACCAGCCTCCAGCGGGGCAGGGGAGCCTGATCGTCGACAACAACACCTATGACGACATTCGCATTTACCTCAACGGCTACGACACCAACAGCGTTTCCGATTACAGCCGGCGCACGTTCGATCTTGCGCCGGGAGTGTACCGGGTGGTCCTGGATCAGAGGTCCGGAGACCGGACGTATCGCGACGACGTGGATGTGCTGGTCGGCGAATTGACCATCCTCGATGTGCGGATCGGCAGCTTGCAGTCCGACGAATACGACGTGACGATCCGGTTCGACTGATCTACACGATCGTTTGCTTCGTCGATTTCGTCAGGGTGGCCCAGAGTTCTTCCGGCGTTTTACACGCGATCAGCTTGTCCCGCGCATCCTTCTTGGAGAAGGTTTGCGTCAGGCCGGCCAGTAATTTGAGGTAGAACACACTGGCGGCCGTCGGAATGACGATGAAGAAGATGATGTGCGTGAGCGTCTTGTCGCCCGGCTCGAAATTGATGCCCTTGCGGCTGATGCCCAGGGCGAGGGTCAGGCCGCCGCCCTCGACGCCCCTGACGTGCGGGAAGGCCAGGCCATAGTCCACGGCGGTATTGAGGATGGCTTCCCGCTGGAGGGCTTCTTCCACGAGCTTCGCCCCGTTGTCCACGAATTTTTCGTGCTCCATCCGGAGGGCGAGTTCCGCGATCGCATCGTCGCGCTCGGTGCCCTTGAGCGCCGGAATCATCAGGCTCAGCGAAGAGAACCGGGCGATGCCGGCCCGGCGCGGTTCGGAGCGGCGGGCCTGCTTGTGGCTGACGCGGCGGGGCCGGACTTCCGGGTAGTAGAGCATGCGGGCGCAATTGGTGCATTGATAGAGTTTTTCGCAGGCGCGCACGGCATACACCAGCGCGATGGGCAGGGCCAGGCCGCACCCGCAGCAGACGTTGTTGGAGATCGGCACGATCGCCAGCGGATCCTTTTTCTGGCATTTCAGGAAGAGCGTGCGGATATCGATGGGCAACTGCTCGGTCAATGTCTTGATCGAGATGTCCAGTTGCTCCATGTGGTTTTCCTGCGAGGTCGCGTCCTGTTCCGACCGGACCAGGGAAAGCTCTTGGAGTTGCGCCAGCATGTTGATCAAGGGATGAATGGTTTTGGCGGGGTCCTGTTTTTGCGCATGATTCACGAAATAACCTCCTGAAAAGCCCCTTTCGAGGCTTTGAAAAATACCGACGTTAATGGGTGGCGACGCAGGGATTCGAACCCCGGACGCGAGGATTATGATTCCTCCGCTCTGACCAACTGAGCTACGCCGCCTCAACTGTTTCTTTTATAGGCTATTTTTTAAAAAAGGTCAATAGCCTCAAACCGTTTGAAGCAGGGATATTCGCTTGACGCTGTCGGACGCCACCTGTAGTGTCGTTTTCGCGAATCGGCAACGCGCGCCACCCAGCCCTTGGGGTGGGCGTTGCCGGGCAAAAAGCCCGAACGACAAGGATGGGTTGGAGTGCGATACTCGCCATGCGTTGCCCCAAATGCGGTCATCTTCACGATAAAGTCATCGACAGCCGGTCGGCCCGAGAGGGCGAGGTCATTCGGCGGCGCCGGGTTTGTCTTCAGTGCGGGCACCGGTTTACCACGTACGAGGAAATCGTGAAGGCCAATCTGCGCGTGATCAAGAGGGACGGCCGTATTGAAGATTTGGATCCGAAGAAATTGAAAAACGGCATTGTGCGCGCCTGTGAAAAGCGGCCCATCGGCACGGAGCAGATTGACAATCTGGTGGATGCCATCCTCTCGGAGTTGGATAACGAATACGATCGCGAGGTGCCCAGCACGGCGGTTGGCCAGAAGGTCATCGCCCGGCTGGAAAAACTGGACGAAGTGGCCTATGTGCGGTTTGCCTCCGTGTATCGCCGGTTCAAGGATGTGAATCAGTTTTTAACCGAGGTGAAAGGCCTGATCGGCAAGGAATGATCTGGACGCATTCCAGCGCGCCGACGCCGCTTGAAGGTCTGTGGCAGGCGCATGTTCGAGAGCAGGTGGACTCCGTTTGCCGGGCGCCGGGGCGGCCGGGGCATGCGGTGGCGCTGGGGGTGACGGAATATCTCAAAGGCCGGTCTCGCCTGGACGGCATTCGTTCGGAGGAGCTGCTGTGCATCGTGTGCCGGGCCTTGTGGAGCCTGGGCGAGGAAGCGTCGGCCCGGCAGCTCTGGGAGGAGAAGGCGCGGGCTTTCGGAGCGGGGGGGGCGCTGGCGGACCTGCTCTTGGACGCGCGCGTGCCTGTCGCGCTCTCCGCGGGGTTGATCGGCCGGCGGGTGGTGAGAGCCTGGGCGTCGGCCGTCTTTCGCGCGGAAACACTGTGGGTGGTGGACATGGAGCGTCTGGTGACGGCGGCGGGGACGGATCTCGAACTGGCTGTTTTCAAGGCATTGACTGTGCTGATGGACGGCTTGGGCTGCGTGTGGGATGCCACCCAAGGGGAAGGGGTGTTGGGGCTTCGTTGTCTGGGGCGCGCGGCGCAGCGGCTGTGTCCTGGCGCGCGGGGCCGGCGTCGGAGATGTCTGTTGCAACGCGATATCCTGGGGTTGATCCGGGAAAAATTGGAACAACGGCGGCTGTTGAAACACTGGGCGGCATCGCCCCAGATTGTCCGCCTCGAACTCCTATGAACATGCGCCGAACTCAACCGCGGGGATTCGATCGCCGGTCTTTTCTTCGCTCTCTCGCCCTTTCGGTTTCCGCGCTGATGGTGGCGCGGCATGCCGTTGCGCAGGATGACGAGGAAGAGACGGACGCCCCCTCGCCGGTCGAACCCCTGCTTTACGATGAGGGATCGGCCATCATCCGGCGGTCGGAGTGGAGCCGGGCGCCGGGCAAACAGGACCTCCTCAAGCCGGCGGAGGGGTTCACCCGCCTGACGGTGCATCATGAAGGGAATGGCGTCAACACCCATACGCGCTGGGACGATGTGGCCCGGGATCTGAACGGCATCCTGGACGCCCATATGAAGAAACACTGGGGTGACATTGCCTATCACTTCGTCATCGATTATTCCGGGCGGATTTGGGAGGGGCGTTCCCTGGGCTACGAGGGGGCGCATGTGTTGGCCAATAACGAGGAGAACCTGGGCGTCATGCTCATGGGGAATTTCGAGGAGCAGCAACCGTCCGCCCGGCAATTGGCGTCGCTGAATCGTTTGATCGCGGCGGTCCGCCGTAAATACCTGATTTCCCTGTCGTCCATCTATGGACATCGCGATCTGGGCCACAGTGTTTGCCCGGGGCGAAACCTGTATGCCTATGTGACCGGGCTTCGCCGCGACGAGACCGACGAAGAAGCGTAAGCCGCTTTCCGTCGCTCCTGCAATCCCGGTTGACTCGACGTTCGTTAATCCGCATGATGGCCTTCGCTGTGAAAACCGATCGCCGAAATAAGCAGAAATCGGAATGGGCATTCGACTCCATTGAGGATGTTCTGGAGGCTGTCCGGCGCGGCCGCCTGGTGGTGGTGGTGGACGATGAAGGCCGCGAAAACGAGGGCGATC
>JACQHI010000061.1 GCA_016199105.1 Lentisphaerota bacterium
CGCCAGCCCCGCCCCCACCCAGCCGGCGGCTGCGCCGCCCGCCAGCGCGCGGACGTCACGGCCCAATCCGGCCCTCACCACGCGCGCCCAGTGGCGCAAGTTGCGCTCCAACACGGCCACCTCACGGGGCGTCGCCCCCTTTTGCGGACCGAAAACACGCGCGGCGCCTTCCGGACCGAGCAGACTGTTTTTGACATCGCAAAGGCCGATGAACCGGGCCCGTCTCAACCGCGGATCGGTCTTTGAAGCATCGATCCGATAAAGCCGATGCAAAGATCCCCCACCCCCGGGAATGACGCGCCCCTTCCGATCCAGGAACCGAAAGCCCAGCGCGGCCGCCAGTCCGCAGCCGGCATCCACCGTGGCACTGCCGCCAAGGCCGATGACGATCGTGGTGCAGCCCTGTTCCAGGGCTTTGCGGACGAGCAGCCCCGTGCCGGCCGTCGTCGTTCGTCCGGGCGCGTATTCGCGGGGACCGCTCAAACGGCGGAGCCCCGACGCCTCGGCCAGCTCGATCACCGCCATGCCGCCCACTTTCAGCCAGTGCGCCTCGATCGGCCGGCCCAGCGGATCCGTCACGAGCGCCCGGCGCAGCCGTCCGCGAAGCTGCCGTCGCAAAACGGAAACCAGTCCGTCGCCGCCGTCGGCCAGGGGGATCAGGCGGATCGCCGCCCGGGGTAACGCCCGCCGAACGCCGCGTTCCATGGCACGCCCGGCCTCAAGGGCGCCAAGGCAATGTTTGAAACTGTTCGGCGCGATCAGCACCCTCATGGACTACCTCAATTGCCGTATCCAGACCAGACCCACGGTCAGAAAAACGAGGTTTGGAAGCCATGCGGCGGCCAAGGGATGAAAATGCTGGGATTTGCCGAGCCACGCGGAAAAATGCATCAGTATGTAAAACAGGAAAAAGGTCGCCAGCGCCGCCACAATTCCCATCAGCGCGCCTTGCCGGCCGGTGAATACCCCGCACGGAATTCCGAAGAGGCAGACAATGAGACAGGTCCACGGCAAGGCCAGCCGCGAAAACATGTCCACCGACAACCGGGCCACGACTTTATCGTCAAGCTGGGCATGGGCCTTGAGGTACATCCGGATTTCGAGGGCGGACATGTACAGCGGGTCCTTGACTTCATTCACAAAGTCGGCGGGTTGTTCCCGGTAGTCGAGCATCTCACGCCGCGGCAGGTACTCCATCGGTCCGTCCGGATTCTTGTCGGCGTCGTATTTCTGGATGGCCACGTTGAACAACCACCAACTGCCGTCAAGCCACTTGGCTTCGCCGGCATGCACCGTTTCCTCGCCCTCGCTGTCCGCCCGCAACTGATGGATCGTGATATCCATCATGTCAAAATTGGCCCGGTCGAACTTTCCGATGATCCAGGACCGGCGCTGTTCCACGTTCTTATACGCAAGCCCCTGGATGAACTGCGTCGAAGTTCGCCCTTGTTTTTGATGCGTTCCACATATTGCTGGGCCCAATAGGTGGACCAGGGCGCCACCGTTTCGTTGACAAGGCCGGTCAGAATGCCGGCAAACAAACCGAAAATCAGCAGCGGCAGGGTCAGCCGCGCGAAACCGATTCCGCTGGCCCGCATGGCCGTCAGTTCGTTTCTGCGCGTCAATTGCCACAAACTGTAGAGCAGGCCCAACAAGATCGAAATCGGCATGATAAAAACGACCAGCGCCGGCAGATAGAAGACATAAAACCGCGCCACCTGCACGACCGGCGTCCCGGCCTCGATGAAATCCGAGAGATGCTCGAACATGTCCACGACGACGAAGAGCATGCAGAACGCCGCCACGCAGATGCCGAACGGCACGAAAAAACGGCTGAGCATGTATTTGTCGATGAGTTTCATTGCCGGTAACGACTTCCCACGCAGAATAAAACAGTCGCCGCCAAAAACACAGACTTTTTATTTGGAATGACTGGCGCTTCCGCCTCCGCCCTGTTATCCTGCCCTCTCGTATGGGAGACCCTGTCATGCGCGCGGCAATCGTATCGGGCTTGGTCCTGTTCAACGCGTTCGTTGTTTCCGCAAAGGAGGATGAAACCATGCCGGACCTGAACGGTAAAAACGTATTGATCGTCATCGCCAGCAGTCGTTTCCGCGACGAGGAATTCGAGCAGCCCTACCAACTGCTCAAAACCGCCGGCGCCGCCGTCACGGTGGCCAGTTCCAGCAAAAATCCGGCGCGCGGCGCGCTGGGAAAAACCGTCACGCCCGACCGCCTGCTCTCCGTCTGCAAGGCGGCGGACTATGACGCCGTCCTGTTCGTCGGCGGCCCCGGCGCCGTGGAATACTTCGACGATCCGACCGCCCAGGCGCTGGCCCGGGAGGCGGTCGAAAAAGGCAAGGTCCTGGCCGCCATCTGCATCGCCCCGGCCACGCTGGCCAATGCGGGCGTGTTGAAAGGCAAGAAGGCCACCTGTTTCCCCTCCGAGGAAGGCACGCTCAAAAAGGGCGGGGCCATCCTGGTGAAGCAGGACGTGGTGACCGACGGCAAACTCGTCACCGCCTCGGGCCCGCAAGCCGCCGCCGAATTCGGCCGCGCCGTCGCCGCGAAGCTGGCGGAGAAATAGCGTCTGCGTATCCGCGATTTTGGAGGGCGACGGGCCCCGTCGCCGCGGCGGTCGAGGCCGACCGCCCTCCATTCGGCCCTGTTCCAAGAAGTAGAGCCGGGTTTATCCCGGCTACAGTGATTGCGAGCTATGCCCAAAAAGAAATCCATAATTCGACTTTGGAACTCCGGTGGAATCGGAGTTATCATCTTGTTCGAGTCGGGTGTGTATTACTCGAATCAAACGGGTGGAAAACGATAAGCTGGATGGGCTGTGGACGGTATCGGCGGATCTTGGCATCCTGACGTGGGAAAATTGCGATTAGGCGAGCAATCCATCGCCAGAACCGGTGGTATGAGTGAAGGCCCCCTAAAGAGGCCATCCGGATGGGTGGAATGAACCCTCCCTAGATTCCCCGAGACTTGTAGGGCGGGCACGTCAGCAGACTGCCCACCGTCTTGTCGCGGAAACGAAAAGCCCGGCGGGCAGTCCCGAACGACATGCCCGCCCTACAATGAAATTTTACGATCGCGTCATTGTTCCGTGCCAATACCGTTCCAGAAAAACGATGGATTATCCTCTGCGGTCAACTCCCGGAACAGTTCATCGCTCTGCAAGGGGGCAAATCGCTTGTCCTGCCGGGCATGTTCCTTCACCGGTTCCCCACCCAACTGGATGGCCTGGCGCAACGACAGCATAGCTTGCTCTTTCTGGCCCAGCGACAGTTGCGCGTAAGACAGCTCCACCCATATTCGGGTATCCAGGGGCATACGCTGGAGGTATCGCTGAAAGGCATCCACGACCCCTATCACCTGCGGCGGCTTCCCATTCGCGAACATCTTGGCAATTTCGAGGTAAGTCGCCGGCGGCAGATTGGTATTACTCAGGACCTTACTCGTCAAATCCCTGAACGGCTGTTCCTTGCCTGTCGCCTGATACAGACCGGCCAACTCCATGGCCGCTTGCAGCGTTCCGCCAGTGGACAACTGAATCTGCAACTCCATCATCCGCTTATTGGCCGATTCGACCTGGTCGATCTGCGTCAGAAAACTTTCGATGTTCTTGTTGCGGGGATCCAGCCTGTGATTGCCGCGCATCACCTTCCTGGCTTCGTCAAACCGTCCGTGCTGAAGATAAAGATCCGTCAGCCGGAAATTCGCCTCCGGGCTCGAGGGACACAACGCGACGGCCTGCTTGTAGGCCAGCTCCGCCTCCTTGAACATGCGTCGGAACACATAGACGCCGGCGATGGCGCATCGGAGCTTCGAAAACGTCTTCTGAGCCAGCGTATCCCGCGCAAAACCGGGATCGGCCATCAGCCGCTCCGCATACCACCGCCAGAAATCCTTGTCGTTTTTGACCATCTCCGGGGTAAGCTTGGACAGCGGTTCCCGGTTGAGTTTCATGATCAAGCCGTGCGGCTCCAGATACGGATACATCCAGTTGACGACATAACTCTCCTCCACGTAGAAGGAATGCTTTTTCTTGTTCGTCTCGAACAACTTCCGGACAATCACGCCGTTGATTTCCATCACGCCCTGGACCCCCTGCACGCTCACCCGCCCGTTGGCATCCACGTTGATCGCCGCCGACATGGGAATACGCCCGGCCTTCACGTCATCCAGATACGTTTTGAAAGCCCAATTGCTGTCCTGCCCCGAGGGAATCCAGATCCGGTCGCCGTAAAGATCGCGCAGGCTATTCAAGTAGGTGTTGTCCGCCAGGGCGTTCTGCGTCAGGATGAACACATCGGGCCTGACTTTCGCCGAGAAGGTCATGTAGGTGTTGACGAACCGGGCCGGATCGGTTCCCCCCAAATAAATGGCGTTCGTTTCCATGCCGGGGGGATAGGCCGGATTGGGCGGCGGCGTTTCGCCGGGCTTCAAATCCTCACGGATGCCCTCGACGCCCCGCAATTGAAAATCCCCGAATTGCCACCCGAAATCGTGCCCGTTTTGCTCGGCTCCGCCGTATCGCAACAGCAGATCGGCATCCACCGCATTCCGCCAGACCGGAATGATCGGGAGCAGGAGACATATCCCGAGTCCGACAACCAGAACCAGCCGGCTTTCGCGGAAAAAGCGATACAGGCGCATCACGGCCAGCATCAGCCCGTAACCGATCAAGAGGGCAAACACACCGAACCCGCGAGCCCAATGCACACGGGCAATGAACAGGGCCTGCGCATCGTCACCCGGATTCAAAATAACGATGAAAAACGGGCCGAGAAAGCCAAACGTCACCAGGACCGCGAGAAGCCATTGTTTCGAGATCCGATCGAATGTCCGCCAGCAAAGCCACGGGATGCCGGCCAGCAGAATGAGCACCGCCGGGAACTGGGACTCCATCTCACGGAAAAGCGTGACACACTGATGCGCCATTCCAGACAGATTCCAACAAGGAGACATAGCCTGATATTGTCCACGGGTGATCAGATGCTTGAAACCCTCCCAAGTGCGGGCATAAGCCCAGTTGACTGGGGGATTGAAATCGGACGCCACCGGCAGATAGATGTAGAGCAGGATGCCCGCCAAGCCGAAGAAGATGCTCAGCAAAATGCGTCTCCACTCCGAATACCGCCGGCGATAGACGGTCCAAAGGAAAAGCGCACTCCCCAGAATGCCGCAAACCACACTGGCGATCAGAAAGGGATGGGACATCGTCGCTTGCTTGGCCGACATCAGCTCTTCCTGGCGCACCACAAACACCAGCATGC
Source organism: Lentisphaerota bacterium (assembly GCA_016199105.1). Classification (GTDB taxonomy): domain Bacteria; phylum Verrucomicrobiota; class Kiritimatiellia; order JAAZAB01; family JAAZAB01; genus JACQHI01. The sequence goes on from JACQHI010000061.1 coordinate 5,283, forward strand.
CGGCCCCGGCCAGCAGAACGACGACGACGCAATCCGCAAAGAAAGATTTATAGATGGGGGTCTTTTCGTTGGCGATGTCACTCATGAAAACGATCAGCAGGAGCATCGGCACGAGAAGTCCCACCGGCTGACAATTGGTGAACGTGACTCCTACGACAAAGGTCGTCAGGTATATCAGTTTCGCCTTGTCCGGCTGGTGGAGCCACAGGCAGGCCAGGAGAAGAATCACGAAGTGGAGAAACGTGTTGAGACTGGACACGTCCGCGATGACGCACTGGGACCAGTGGAACGAGGTGAACGCGAAAAGCAGGCTGGCCGAAACCGCGCACACCCCGACAATCCAGTGAGCCGCCGGCGAGCCCGGGGCGGTTGCATTACCCTCACCGCCCCGTCCCAAAAGCAAACGGCGGCCGGTCACGCTCAGCAGGAGCGCCAGGACGCCGTTGGCCAGGGCGCCGAACAGGGCCGACATGAAATTCACGCCCCACGCTGGATTGGGATGCCCGTGATAACGGACGAAGCCGAACAGCTTGGTGAAAACCCACGCCAGCAGCGTCCAGAGCGGATAGCCGGGCGGATGCGGAACCCCGAGATATTCCGCCGCCGTCACCATAATGCCGGAAAATTCGAGGGTCACGGTGGGCGCCAGCGTATAGACATAGACGCCCAGCGACGCGGCCCAAACCGTCCAGAACGCCAGCCAATCCTTCCGATTCGTCATCGGAACTCCCCCGATAGGTCAGCCTCAAATAAGTCAATATCTACTCCATCGCCCCCCTACGGTAACTGCCTCATGTTTGAAGGCAAGACAAAAGTCGCCCTGTATAAAAAAGTGCTTTACGGGCGGCTGGCAAAGGAATACGCTGGTGCAGAAAACGGTATCAAAAGGAGTGCTGATATGAATGCTGTAGCCGCACAGGAAATTAAAAGACGAGGCATTGCCGCCGTGGACAGTCTGATAGCACAAGGGCCGGTACGGATTGTGAAGAGCAACCGTCCGCGGTATGTCATCATGACGGATGCCGACTACGAGACCATGCTGGGCGATCTCGCGGAAGCCCGTCTGGCGGCATCCGAAGCGGACGTCAAGGTCGGGCGTGTCCGCCGGGGCACAGCCGCGCAATTGATCCGGGAACTTCACAAGGGAGGTTGATGTGGGCGATCCCGGGGGACCCTTCACGCTGGTCTGGACCGAGACCTTCCTGCGCACGGCCAGGAAATTTGTCCGCCGCCATCCGGACTTGGCGGGCATTGTCGGGGATGTTCTCCGTCAGATCGAAGCGGATCCCTTCGTGCCGCGGCTGCGTCTTCATGCGCTTCACGGCCGGCATCGCGGCAAGCATGCCGTGCGTCTTACCTACGAATATCGCATTGTTCTCATCCTGCGGATTTCGAAGAGTGAAATCATGCTTCTGGACATTGGAACCCATGACGAGGTTTACCGGGACGCCTGAAAAATTGTCTTTATGGAATTCCTAGGATTTTCGGACAGGAACACCAGCCATAGGCGCCGTGCATACATAGACGCGAACTCCGTTCAATAATACTGTTGCGCCGACGCTTCGCGTCGGCGCAACGGGGGCGGCTTGCCACCCCCGTTCGACCTCAGATGATGAAGAAGCTGACAATCGC
>JACQHI010000076.1 GCA_016199105.1 Lentisphaerota bacterium
CGGCTGATCCAGCGTTTCGGGCGCATTGACCGCATCGGATCGGACCATGAACGGATCTGCGGGTTCAATTTCCTGCCCGAATTGGGCATCGAGGCGAATCTGAAGCTTCACGAGAAACTGGACAAGCGCATCCAGGAAATCCACGACAGCATCGGTGAAGATTCCGAAATCCTGGACACACACGAGCGGCTTAACCCGGATGCGATGTATGCCATTTACGAGACGCGGGGCGGCGTGCCGGCGCAGATGGATCTGTGGGGCGGCGCGGATGACGAGTTTCTCGACCTGAACGAGGCCGAGGAAATCCTGCGGCAGTTACGGAAGGACAACCCGGTCGAATACGACCGGATTGCCGGCCTGCGGGATGGCATCAGGACGGCCCGGCCATCCCTGCAACGCGGGTTGTACGTCTTCTGCCAGGCGGGGCGCTATCAACAATTGTTCCTGCTCGACGAGAAGAACGAGGTTGTTTCACGGGATATTCCGAAGGTGGTAGGCGCGGTCAAATGCGCGCCGGATGCCAAGGCGGCGCCGCTTCCCGCCGGCTACAACAAGGCCGTCATGGCGATTCAGCGGAAGTTTGCGGAAGAAGTCCGACACCGCGAGGCGGAACGGGCCTGCACATTCAACCTGACCCACAGTCAGCTTTACGTTCTGAGGGAGTTGAGAATCTTGTTTGACGCCACGCCGGAAGAAGACATCAAGCAAAACGTCAACGTGCTGGAAAAGGTCTTTCGCGGCGCTTTGACGGGCGCCGTCAAGCGGGAACTCAACCAGCTACGCCGAAATGGCGCGACCGGAGAGAGCCTGCTGAAAACCCTGATCCGAATCTATGACCATCATAATCTGAAGGACGCAGCTGGCCGGCGAAGCCTTGAAATGGAAGATCGGCCCATTCCGCGGATCATTTGCAGCGAGGCTTTTGTTTGATCGCCGCCCGGAATCGGAATCATAGCGGTGTGACAATGAATCGAAAGCCAGTCCGGATTTTATTGATGGGGGACAGCACGGTGTGGGGAAGCGTGCCTCGTCTCATGGCGCCGGAGAGCGAACCCTTGGAGCGGGTGCTCACCCGGCTCCTGGCCTCGGAACCCGGCCTGCCGCCGGTGGAGGCGCTGAATCGCGGGCAGGACAACGATACCATCCAGCGCCTGCTTTCCGACCGGTATGCGACGGATATCGTCGGCCTGCCCGAAGCGCCGGATTTCATTTTCATCCGTTATGGCATTAACGACTGCTATTACCTGGCGCATTTTCCCGAAGACTATCTGAAAACCTATCACGAGCTGATTGCCCGGCTCCGGAAGGACTATCCGTTGGCGCGTATCATTCTCGAGACGATCATTCCGTATCATGGCGATCCCGCAAAGACGGACGAGGTCAACACGTGTATCCGCCAAATCGCGAAAGAGGAGGGACTGTCCGTCTGTGACACGCACGCCGTCTATGCGGCGGCAATCCAGGACGATCCGGACCGCCTGTGTTACCGGAAGATTGCCATGGCAGCGATTCCTGAAAACCTGCGCGGTCGAATTCCACTGAAGGCGATCATGGGAGATGACGTGTTCATTCTCGATACGTCGCTGGACGGACGCCTGGGGCATCTGCCCGGCTGGACCGACGACCGGTATCCGAATCCGGAGGGCTACCAGGTCATCGGCCGCGGCCTGGCAGCCTTCCTGAAAACCCTTGCTGAATGCTTGACGAAGGATTGTTAATTTGCGATAAGGCCTTATCGCGATACAACATAAAGGGGTAATGCGGAAAGCGAAATATGGGATGCAGAGAGATAAAACAGGTGAATATGTGGTGATTTCGACCGTCGACGAGAAGGTTCAAGCCTTTGTGCCTCAACCTTTACCGCCGTTTCCAGCGCTGGATATATCAGGAAGCCTTCGGGACAGTCTGGATCAGGCGCACATCGAAATAGGGCGTCTGGATGGCATAGCGGCGATTTTGCCGGACACCGGCTTGTTCCTTTACACGTACATCCGTAAAGAGGCCGTGCTGTCCTCGCAAATCGAGGGAACGCAATCGTCCCTGTCGGATCTTTTGCTTTTTGAAATGGAGGGTGCGCCAGGTGTTCCGCTCGATGATGTGCGGGAAGTTTCAAATTACGTTGCGGCCATGGAACACGGACTCAAGCGCCTGCGTGATGGCTTTCCGCTCTGCAACCGGCTGATCTGCGAGATTCACGAGAAGCTGTTGTCTAAAGGACGCGGGGCGGAAAAGAAACCGGGCGAGTTTCGGACCAGTCAGAACTGGATTGGTGGGACGCGGCCGGGCAATGCGCGGTTTGTGCCGCCTCCACCGGAGCGGCTGGCCGATTGTCTCGGCGCCTTCGAGAAATTCTTAAACGACGAACCGGAACGAACTCCGACTCTCCTCAAGGCCGCGATGGCGCATGTTCAATTTGAGACCATCCATCCGTTTCTGGACGGCAACGGCCGTTTGGGACGTCTGCTCATTACGCTGTTGTTATGCCATGAGAAGATTATGCGTGAGCCCTTGCTGTACCTCAGTCTCTATTTTAAGCAACACCGTCAGACCTATTATGACCTGCTCCAGCAGGTCCGCACCGAGGGGAATTGGGAGACTTGGACGGCATTCTTCGCGGAAGCGATCCGGGATACCGCGCAACAATCGGTCTCGACCGCCAATCGTTTGACGGCCATCATTCGGGAGGATCGTGCGCGCGTTCAGACCCTGAAACGGCTGGCCGGTTCGGCACTGCGTATATTGGAAGTGATGGTGCGGACCCCCGTGGTGACGGTCGCACGGGTCAGCGAAAAGACAGGGATCGTTCAGAGTTCGGTCTCCAATGTACTCAGAGCCATGACCGAGATGGGCCTGGCGAAAGAACTCACAGGCCAGAAGCGTAACCGGCTATTCTGTTATGACCGCTACCTGAAAGTTTTATCGGAAGGCACGGAGCCGTTGGCGTGAGAGGGCGGGAATCAGCCAAAGACCGCGAATGAATCGGCCCATTCCGCGGATCATTTGCAGCGAGGCTTTTGTTTAATCATGCCGGCCGGCCAAGCCGCGCGCGGCGATAGGCGGTATAAGCGGCGTAGAGCGCCTCCGTCTCGGGCGTGCCCAGGCCGGGACAGACGGCCTGCGAGGTCATCAATCCCGGCACGGTGTAGGCGATGACGCGCTCCACAAACGGCGCCGCCGCTTCGAGTTGACGCCGCACGCGCTCGAACGGCGCCGGAATCAGGGGCTGGAAATGGATGTCGTTTTCGAAACAAAACGTTTCGATATTCGCCCAGAGGGCGATGCCGGCGCGGTCGTGCGCCCGGCGGAGCGCCTCGTAATGGGGGCCGTTCACGGACGGATCGATCGGCTGGGCCCGCGTGCCGAAACCCATGCCGTCCTGATAGGCGATGATCGAAAACCCCGTCTCCGCGAGTTGACGCGCCAAGGTCTCCGTCCGGACCGGCGCGCCGCGGATGGCGGGCGCGCCGAGAATAGGGTGGCGGGGCGCCAGGCCGCGCAGGCCGTCCGTTAGGCGTCGCGTAAAAGCCAGCCACGCGGGCGGAAACTGCCCGTCGCGAAGAGGCATTTCCGGCGTGACGTAAAACCCCGCGAAAGGCGCGCCGTCGCCATACCGTTCGAGCAGTTCGTCCGCCGTGCGCAAATACCAGGCGAGCGCCTCGTCGGTGGTGTCGCCAAACCCGAAATTCGTGAAGGCATCGTGGATATACCCGAAGCCCATGAACAAGGCGACGCCTTCCGCGCGGCAGGCGCGAACGATGGCGCCCACCGGATCGGAACAACCGGTCGGCCATTGGCGTCGGATGTGGCGGGAAGGATACAGAGTCATCGGCTCCTCGTTGGCACGCGCCACGTTCTGAAGCACCAGCACTTCGACGCCCACGTCGCGGTGAACGTGCCGCACCAGCGCGGCCCAGTCCGCTTCGGTATAAGCGAGGGTCTTTCGGTTCCAATACACGCCGTCGCGCGGGCAGCCGTGCACAATATCCACATACGAACCGGTGATGAGCGGCGTCGTCATGCCGGCCTCGCAGCGTTTGTCATGGGCTGTCCTCCTCCTGGCTGATGCGCAGAATCGTCCGCAACGCGTGGCGTCGCACCGCCGGGGCGATCAAACGCAGGCGGTGGATGGGGCGGTCCTCGAAATCGGCCAACTCCGTGTCGAGCCGCGCCTCCTCGGGCTGCCACTGCGGGGCGATGACGAGCGCGCCGCCTCCGCAGCGGATGCGCCACTCGCCGCCGCGGGTTTCGATGGGGTCGAGGCTCTGGAATATCTGCGCCACGCGGCCGGGTTCGGGCCGTTCCGCGGTGTCGAGCAGCTCGGTGACGAGCGGCTCGTCGCTTCGCAATTCGCGACGGCAGAGGGTGAAGAGGCCGTGCCAGACCGGTGTCAGATCCAGACTGGCGCGCAGACTTTTCTCGTCGCCGCTGCCTTCGACGCGGAGCGGGGCGGGGCAGTTGAAGCGCTGCTCGCCGGACCGGCCTTGCTCGTCCAGCGGGAGAAGCAGATTGTGGCGTTGCGCCTGCTTGAACGCGGCCACGCGCGGATCCATGTAGAGCGTCATGCCGGGATCGATCAGGAGCTGTCGTCCGTCCACCTCGAGGATCAAGCTGCCTTTGTCCTGGTGTTCGTGCCCGTGAGCGCCGCCGGGCCAGCCGAAGAGATTGAACCGCACGTCGCCCAGGGGCGACGGCCGGCGCGACGTCATGTTGCCCTGGCACGGCATGATCTGAAAGATCGGGGATCGAGCCGGCGCGGGATCGGCGACGGGTTCGGGCATGAACAACACTTGCGGGCCGGCGCTGTATGCCTCGAAGCGATGGCACAGGTTGGCCAGGCGGCGGGACTGCTGGGCGCGCCAAACAGCGTCTTCCGTGATCAGGGCGAGCATGGCCAGCGCTTCGGGACCGCACGCGGCATGATTGCACCAGCCGCTGTCGTTCTGGGGGAGATAGGTGCCGGCCGGCGCCTTCGGATCATTGCTGAGCAGGGTCAGAAAATAGTCGCCGGTGCGCAGCAGGGCGTCCGGAAAACCCTGCCGGCGAATATAGTCGCGGGGCGAGAGTCCACGATGCCGGGCCAGCGGCAGGAGCACGGCTATTTTGTTCAACGAACCGCCCCAATATCCCGGCCCCTCGGCGGTGGCGCCGTCGTCCAACCAGCAGCCTTGGAGATTCTCGACGAGCATCCGTTCGGCCAGCGGCAGCAGCCAGGCGCCGCGCCGGGGGTGCGCTTTTTCCAGCGCGAGGCCGATGAACGCCAACTGCGCGGCGCCGTCGGTGCCGTGATTATGGTGGTAGAGCCACTCCTGCCGGGTCATGACGTTGAGCAGGTGCCCCACGCTGTTGCACATCAGACCGTCCCAGGCGACGTGCCGGCCCCGCTCGGTCAGGGCGGCGCCCGCCCAGTCCAGGCTTTCCACGATGGCCCGGCCGGACAGCGCCGCTCCGGCGGGATAGCCGGGCGGCAGTTCGCCGGTCACGCCGATCGAGCGCCAGCGATGCCCCGCGCTCATGGCCATCACGCAGCGCGCGGCGTAGCGGAGCAGGGCGGGATCGTCGTCCAACAGTCCGAGGAAAGCGCAGAGGCGGGCGGGCATCGAAAGCCCGCGCCAGTACCGGTTCATCCAGGGCCGCGCGAACATGAACTGTTGGATCAGGCTGCGGGTGTTCGGCACATGCAACATCTCTTCCGGAACGCTGTCGCGCAGACAATCGGCGGCTTCCGCGCGGAGTTGTTCCATGAGGGGCGCGAACGGGCGGCTGCGCGCCCGTTCGCGATAGACGGCCAGTTCCTCGGAGCCAAACCAAAGGCCCAGGCGCGGAACCCTGTCCTTGATGTGGTCAGTGGATTGGACCGCTCCGTACCAGTCCTCCGGAACCGCCGGGGCGAGCAGTTCGGCGCGGGCGCGCCGGTTGCCCAGGCCGAGCATCAACAACCAGCCCTGTTCCGCGTCCGTATGGGCGGCCGAGACGAGGGAGAGGCGGATGCCCGTCAGGCGCCGGCCCGTGACCGGCGCTTCGAACTCGGTCTCTTTGTTTTCGGCGGTGACCGCGTCGAGCGCGCACCGGCGTTCGCCGTCGATCGTGAGTTCGCAGCGCACGCGCACGTTTCGGGGGAAGGAGCCGTGAACGAAACAGAGATCGAAGCGATCGAGAGCCACGTCGAGATCGGCCTCGACGGTCAGCAGGACGTCCTCCGGTTCGCGGCCGCGCCAGGCGAAGTTGCGCCAGTTGAATCCCTGCTTCTGCGTCACGCCGCGTGCCGCGTTGACGGTGAAGCGCGGCGCGAACGCGTCCAGCAGTTCCGCCTCGAAAAACGGCAGGAGCACGATTTCGGCCGGATTGAGGGGGATGGGGCGAACGGGAGCTCGCCCGGTTTCATGTTGCGATGTCTGCATAAAAAGGCGGTCTTTCTGTCGATCCAACCGGACAACATACTGTGTCATGCTTTTGTCCCCGTCAATCCTGTTTTGGGAACGGTGGGCGGCGCCGACCATTATCCTGCTGATCCTGTCCGTCGTGGCGGCCGCGATCACCGGCGGGTTGAGCGGCCTGCGCCGCGGCTCATAAAGGCACGGTCACGCTGAGCGCGACCCTCCCAACAATGAGAATTGCGTAGCGCAGATTCCTTTTGACTCAACCGTTTTGAGTCTATAAATTATCTCCCATGTTATACGCCTTCCCTGTCAGGCGACTGAACGGCGCGGTCCGATCGGGGATCGCTCTGACAGCTTTCATTGCGGTGTTGCTTGTCCTGTCTGCTCCGGCTCAGGAACCGCCGCCGGAGCTGCCGGCGGCTCCCGCCCTTCCGGCGGTGGCCTCGATCGAGTTTCGCCCGGAAATTCTCTCGCCGTGGAACCCCGCCCTGTATCCCGCGTGGGTGCGTGCGGCGGGCACCGAGGATGGCGTTCTGGATGCCTCCGCGGGCTGCTGGACGGCCTCCGCCGCGCTCCCGCCGGGCAAGGGTAAGTGCTGGATCGACCTCGATCGCGGCAAGCTGGCGGCCGATATCGCGCTGACGGTTCTCTTCGACGCCGCGGAAGGCGCCGATGTCGCGGTCCAGTTGTGGGACGACAAGGGGCAGGTCGTGACGCTCGACCTCTTCATGAACATTGTCGAGGTCGCCACGGAACTCGATACCCTGACTTTCATCGTTCCCCTCCGGAAATACCCGACGGTGACCCGGATCGTGGTCCGGCGCATGACGGGCGATGTGCGGGTTTTCGGCGTTGTGTTGACGCCGGTGGCCACTGAAATCGACCAGGATGTCGAAGCGATGCTGGCGCTTGCCCGCGAACTCGGCGATCCGTTGAGTCCGGAGAATCCGCTGGTCAGGGAAGTCCGCGCGATCGTCAACCAGGCAAGGACGGCGACACCGCCGGTTTCCGTTCGCGAAGGGAGGCCGGCCGTTGGCCACACGGAGAGCCCGCCGCCGGAACAACTGTCCCGGAATCAACCGGCGCCGCCGGCTTTGCGTTCGCCTGTCGCCGCCGCGGGGCTTGTGGCGTATTACGATTTTGACGAGCGTTTCATGCCGGAGGGAGTGGTGCCCGACAAGTCGGGCAAGAATGTGGCGTTGCTTGTGGCGGGAACGCCGCCCGCTTCCGTGGCGGGTGTCCGGGGCTTGGGCGCTCTTTTCGACACGGGCTATTTCAAGGCGGACACCAATCCGCTGGTCGGCGCCGGCCAATTTTCGATTTCCCTCTGGTTCAAGACGCTGGGTCCCACGGAGAATTACAAGCTGGCGGCCGCGGCCATCTGGGGCGGCGGCAATGACGCCTCCGGCTGGAACGTGGGCACGCACTATTCTGAATTCTGGGCGGACGATAAAGCGGGCAGTCTTCGGGGCGAACCCCGCTGGGAGCGAAACGGGGAGTTCCTGAAAGGCGAATGGAATCACCTGGTGGTGACCTATGACGGGGCGCATGTGCGCGAGACGATCAACGGCCGGCTCGTGTTTGACGGCAAGGGAACCGGCCGGAAAGCCGGCGCCGGCGTTCCGATGACGGTCGGCAGTTGGAACGGCGGCTTCCAGTATAAAGGCGTCATGGACGAACTTCGCCTGTACAACCGGGTGTTGGGCCATGACGAAATCCAGGCGCTCTATGGCATTCGTCATGAATAACATCAAGCACGCAGTGGTAAAAATCCTTGACCCGCTTCTCAATATGACCCTGGGGCGCGCGTACCGGCGATTATTCCCCGGGAAGGCGGGACTGACAGCCGCCATACGAGAGGATTACTGGGGCTACAAACACACCATCGACACAACCTACTGGTCCGGCACTCACTGGGGCAATATTCCGCAGATTCAACAGTATATGAACGAGATGATATCCGGCGACCGAAACAAGGATTACATTGCGTATGCGTTGAACAAGTATGTGGCTCCACTGCGCGCAAAATATGGCACGATTCGATTGCTGTCGATTTGTTGCGGGGCGGGCCATCTCGAACACGCTCTTCTCAACCTCGGCTTCGCGGATATGATCGATGCGTATGACGCGAGCCAGGCGTCGGTGACCAAAGCCAGGGAATTGATGCGAAGCAATGGATGGGGAAGCAAAATCAATTTCTTCGTGCAGGACGTCAACAAGCTCCAGCTCCAGCCCGATGTCAAGTACCACGTCGTCTTTAACGAATCGGGGTTGCATCACCTCTCTGGATTGGAGCATTTATTCGAGACGGTAGAAAAGTCGATGTTCGATGACAGTGTTTGTATCTGCCATGATTACATAGGGCCCAATCACTTGCAATGGACAGAACGACAGCTTGACGTGGTTAACGACATTATCCAGATGCTGCCGCCCGGATCACGGCAGTCGATCAGCGATGCAGGCAAGATCTATGCGAACAAGAGCGTGTTCAAACTCGATGAACTCTTGAAGCTGGATCCCTCGGAGGCTGTCCGTTCGGCGGACATCCTTCGCGTCATGGAGCGTTTCTTCGATATCGTTGAAAAGAAAGATCATGGCGGAACGATTCTTCATATTCTGCTCGACGATATTGCCGGGAACTTCACGCTGAGCCCGTACCGAAACCTGCTGCCGTTGCTCATCGGCTTCGAAAAAAGGTTGATATCCATCGGCTACCTGCCCAGCGATTTTGCCTTCTGGGTCGCGAAGAAGAAAACGCATCCGAAATCAACTGCGTAGGCAGACTGCCGTGTATGCGGTCCGAAAAAGCCATCTGGGGCGGCGGCTTCCAGTATCACTTTCCGCTTGCCACCAGCGGAGTCTATCCATAGAATTCCTGACCAGAAGCACGGGCCTTTGTGCCGTGCATACATGGAATTGAAGTTCGTTCAATCATACTGTTGCGCCGACGCTTCGCGTCGTCGCAACGGGGGCGGCTTGCCATCCGCCTTGCCGGGCAGCGAAGCGCGGCCCAACAAGGCTGTTGCACCGGATGCCGCCCGCCCAAACCGGAGTTTGGTCAGGTGGCACCCGGTGAGCCGCCCCCGTTGGGCAATGGAGATGATCAGAATGAAGCTAGCATTGTCGCTAATCACATGGGGGATCTCACTCCTCGCCGGCTTCTGGCTTGGTTACCAAGTCTGGCCCTCATGCTATGAGTTAAGCGAGACGTTTGGAGCCTTCACGATCATACTTTTGCCACTTTGCCTTCTCCTTTCGCTCGCCACACCGGAGATCCCTTGGCTGACCCCCCTGATCGCTTTCGCAGGCATCACAGTGGGTGTTGGAACTGATGCCCTTACCGACACGACTACGGATCGCAATCTCTGGGGAATTGAGGCAATCATCGCCCAGGCACTCGCCGTTCCGAGTACAGCCATCGGAGGTGTAATAGGAGCATTTCTTTCTCATAGGATATGGCAGAGAAAAGAGACTGCCCAACAATCTTCTGGAGGTGATTCTTCGACCCGCGCGGACGCGGGTCTCGAACCACCACAGAAGTGACGTTCGGCGCGAAGACGAAGATGAGAAGACAATGAACACCGCAGAAAGCACCATTGGCGCGATCGTCGCCGGTGATTATCGGACCGCCAAAGTATTCGAGAGCCACAAGATCGACTTCTGCTGCGGGGGCAACGTCGCCCTTGCGGCCGCCTGCAAGGCTAACATCCTGTTCCAGAAGGCGGCGCAGTTGTAGAAAGAGACCTCGTGCGGCTGCACCGCGCAGGCGAAGGCGCTCCCTATTCCGGCATCAAGGACGAGCCCGTTGCGCCAATAGTCGCCATGTCCGACAAGGCGATTGCCGACGGTTCCGCGGATGACATGATCAAGAAGATCAGCGGCCACATGGCGGCAGCCATCAAGGAGAAGTTCTCGAAGGTTGTGGAAGCCAGAAAGAACAAGGACAAGAGCGTCGAAGCGGGCCGGGAATTCGTGGAAGCCTACGTTACATACATGCACTATGTCGAAGGAATCCACACCGCCATCATGTCGGCTGGCACGCACCACGCCGAAGCTGGGGAAGGCGCAGCTCCACACAAGGACTGAAGAGAGGCCCAACCAGCGGTTTGCCATCCGCAGGGGCAGGGCGCGTTGCGTCCGGGCGGGGCTGTGGGCGGCCTGCCGAGTCGGAGTATCCGGACATAGGCGGGGCACACTCAAAGCCCGATCAGGAGCCATTTCCAAATGGGCATGACCTCGACCCGGTATCCGTCGTGGACGAGACGTTGCTCCTGGTCATAGGTCAGATTACAAGGGAATTGTTTACTTCATATTCTTAACTCCGGGTGCCGGGGTCCATGGCCGCGAGAGAAGGCCGGAGTATCGCGTCTGAATATTCAACGAACTGAAAGGCGAGAATTTCGAGTTAAGCACATGGCGGTCGAGCCTTTAGGCAAGGCTCAGGACATGTCTGCCCGCCCTCCAACTGCGGTTTTTTTATGGAGGGCGGCTGGCCACAGCCGCCGCTTGACGTTTAACAGCAACCGCTTTGTTGTCCAAGGCATCGGATTCATGCCCCGTGGCAGTGCTTGAATTTTTTTCCGCTGCCACAGGGGCAGGGCGCGTTGCGGCCGGGTGGGGCTGAGGGCGCCATGGGGGCCGGGGGGAGCCGGCGTTCGGCCACGATCTGGCGCGCCAGCACTTCCAGGTCGGGCAGGGCATGCTTGTAGAACCGCTTCCACCCCTCGCAGAGCCAACTGAGTGTGCGCGGATCCGACTGGAGCGGAAGCCGGTGCTTGAGGCAATCGCCGGCGCAGAAGCGGAACCAGGGACAGGCCCGGCAGGCGGCGTTCAACTGGCTTTTCTGACGGCCGAACGAACGGTAGGCCTCGGATTGGCCGAACTCCCGCCAGGTGTGCGTCTGGATGTTGCCGAGCTTGAGCTCGGACTGCACGAAAAAGTCGCACGGATAGACATCCCCATTGTGTTCCACGACGAAGTACTGGCAGCAGTTGTCCTCCATGTGGCAGATCGTGGGTTTGTTCTCCACCAGTTTGGACAGGATGGAATCCCAGAGGCGGATGGAGACCTGCCGGGGATCGACCTTCCGCCATTCATCGAAGAGGCCGCACAGGAATTCGCCCCATTGTTCCCCCGTAATGGCGTAGGGCAGAAGCTTTCCTTGCGGATCGAACTCCACGCACGGGACATACTGGTGAAACGCGATGCCCTGCTCGCATAGGAACCGGAACACGTCGCGCGGCTTGTGGACATTGACGGCGTTGACGAGCACCAGCGCGTTGAATTCCACCTGCCGGCGGCGCAGGCAGGCCAACGCCTTGAGCACCTCCGCATGAGTGCCCTGTCCGCCGCGCGTCCGGCGGTAGGTGTCGTGCAGTTCCGCCGGGCCATCCAGGCTGACGCCCAGCAAAAATTTATACTCGCCCAGATGGCGGGCCCAGTCGTCGTCGAGCAGCAGGGCGTTGGTTTGGAGGGAGTTGGCCACGACGGCACCCTTCTTCCCGTGTTGGATCTGGAGCCGGGTGACCGCCTTGAAGAAATCCAGGCCCATGAGCGTGGGTTCGCCGCCCTGCCAGCCGAAGGCGTATTGAGGC
>JACQHI010000077.1 GCA_016199105.1 Lentisphaerota bacterium
ATCGATCCGAACAGCCCCTCCGTGTCGCACGTCGAGGCGGGCCACCGGTTTTACGCCAAAATCGGCGACGGCCGTCGCCGATTTTGGCGTAAAACCGGTGGCCCGCCTCGACGTGCGACACGGAGGGGCTGTTCGGATCGATAAAGGTGCCGACGAGCGACAGGGATTCGATGGCCTTGTTCCAGTTCTTCTGGGCGAAGTGGCTCATGCCGATATAGTAATAGGCCTGGTTGGCCCACACGGAATTGGGATAGTCCCGCGTGATCTGGCGGAGCACCGTAAAGGCGTTCCCGTACTGGCGCAGATTGAAAAAAGCGACCCCCGTCAGATACTGCGATTCCAGGTACCATTCGCGATCGTCGCCGGCCGGTTCGATGTCCGGCTTGACCAATTCCCCGAGGCAGCGCAGATAGCGGATCGCCTCCGGATATTTCTGGGCCGAGATCGCGTATTTCCCGAGGGTGAGCCAGGCCTTGTAGCGCCACCGGCTTTGGGGATACTGCTCGATGACGTTTTCCAGCATCTTCACGCCGCGCTCGTAATCGTTGGCGAGAAGAATTTCCTCCGCCTTTTCGATCAGGCGCTTCGCGTTCAACTCGCCGTCGGGCTGATCGGCGGCTTCCCCCCCGGGCGCCGCTCTGACTTTCGGCGCCTTGGCGGCTTCCGCGGGCAGGAGCAAGCCCGCCGACAGGCCCGCGATCGCGGCCCAACGCCAGACCGACGACCGCGTTTCCGCCATCCATGATGGGTTCATTTCCCGCATAAGCAGTCTTCTATAACACTTGCGTCCGCCGATTGCAAGACCCTAATCCGAGTCCAGGCCGCCGCCGGGCTTGATGCCCAGTTTTTCGAGTTCCTGGTGCGCCACGGACGACTCGGAACTGCCCGGATATTTTTTCAGTAAACCGCGCAGCGCGGCTACCTGCTTGTCCGGCAGCTTGGCGTCGCGGTAGATGTTGGCGATCATCAGGGCCGCCTTGGCCGATTCGTTGGGGAAAAACCCCTCGATCTCCCGCAGGGCGGATACGGCGCTCTCCGTTTTGCCCAGGCGCAGGTAACAGTTCGCCACCGAGTACTGGCTCTGGGGCTGAACGTTCCACTGCTGATAACGGGCCAGCGCTTTTTCGTATTCGCCCTTGGCATACAGGAATCCGGCGAGAATGTGCAGGACGTCCGAGGCGTATTTCGGGTTCGTCAGCAGGCTCTCCCCCAGGGGAAGGCCGGCGCCCGCATTGCCCGTCCATGAATAAAATCGCAGCAACCCCATCCGCCCCCGCTCCGGATCGTTAAAGGCCTCGCTCACTTTCACCAGAACCGCCGCCGGAAAACCGGCATGCACATGTTTCCAGAGCGCGCCGGCCAACGCCTCCTTGGCGTCATCCGTCATGTCTTTCAGCGCGATCTTGTCGAACGCGTTCTGCGCCATGGCGTTTTCCTTCAGCTCCAGAAGCGTGAACATCAGGCGTTGAATTCCCGCCGACGTCAGCTTCGCGAGATCCAGCTTGCCGTAGTATTCGTCGATCTTGGCCTTGTTGTTCGGGAACTGGCTCATCCAGGTGACGATCCGGTCGGGATTGTCGGACTTCTGGTATTTGGCGAACTGGGCATCGAGGCGTTTCACCCGCTTGTCGGCGTCGGCCTCGACGGCAAACCGGAAGCCGATGAGGTCGAGCTGGAAACCGTCGTTATCGGGGAATTTCCCCTCCAGGGCGTCGGCCCAGTACTGGTAAAATTTTTTCTTCTTGTCCGCCTGGGCCTCGGTGAATTCGGCGCCGTACGCCTTCACCTGCCGGCGGATGAACGCCCAATAGTCCGCGCCGGCGGCCGCATCGCCCTCGATGGATTTGACCTGCCGGTCGAAGCCCCTGGCCTTGACATACAAGTCCCTCAGTTTCGGCTCGTTGGGCTCCGTGACCATGCGATGCTGGATCACCTGCCAGAGGGAATCCCACGACGACGCGAGGTTGGTGGTCCTGAAATCCACGGCCGCCTGCTGCAGACAGGCCATCGCCTTCTCGGGATTCTTCTGCTGGAGATGATAGCGCGCCAGCCGATGCAGGGCCGACGCGGCGAGGAAATGTTTCGAATAATCCGCGTCCTGGATCATGTCGGTCCACGTTTTCACCGCCCCGGACACGTCGCCGTTGAGATACTGGTCCTCGCCCATGTAAAACTGGGCGGCGGCGGCATACGCCACCGTGTTGGGGTAATAGTCCAGAACCTCCTTGTACTTCTTGATGGCCAGGAAGCGCTTGTTGTCGAGATCGAGCGAACGGGCGTTCCGGAACAGCGCGTAGGCCATGACCCGGGAGTTGGGGAACTCGAGAATGAACGCGTCGTATTCGGCCGCCGCGGCGCGATACTGCTTCTCCGCGAACAGCTTGTCGGCCTTGGCCAGGCTGTGCGCCTCGAAGGCGTCCGTCCGTTTCTGGTCCTCCGCGGACAAGGCCACTTCCGGGTCCTGGGCCCGCAAGCCCCCGACCGCCGCCAGCCAGAGGATCGCCCCTGTCATACAGACCCCGAACAATCGTTTCAAGCCGGTGTGCATAGGAGGTGTTCAGTGTTCAGTCTCAGCGACGGTCCACGTGAGTGGCGTTGCCATCCGTCAGCCGACGGATGGCTCACGCCAACGGCGTTCCGGCTCGGGAAGGCGCCGTTCAAGCGACTTTTCGAGGCCATTATGCATTCGAATGCACTGTTTTCGACATCTACATACATCTTGCCTGTTGCCTTCGGGTTCACCTGCCCGCAATGCTGCGCGAAGCGCTTCGCACAGCGCTGCAGGCAGGTCGGTCATACTCCGCAGAACATTCATCCAGCGTTTCGCGGGACCGAACACTGAACACCTTGTGAAACGTCACGTCAGAAGAATCCCTACTCCTCCACCCGCACGACGATTTTGCCCTTCACGACGCGCCGGTCGGTCACCTCGGCGAAAAACTGTTTCCCGCGGGACACGAATTTCACCTTCGCCAGGGGGCCTTGGGGGATCGCCCTCAACGTGGCGCTGAAGGAAGTTATCTCCACCGACTCCGCTTGCAAGTAAAAAAAGCTCGTGACGGCGCCCGTCTTGCGTTGTTGAAAAATTCCCAGGCCCCGCGCCACCGGCGACAGCGCCACCGCGTCATAAAACAGCCACGCCTGCAGGTCCGCCGGATCCAGCTCCGACGTGTCGCAGAACACGACCACGTCCGCCGCCGGCTGCCGCTGCAGCACCCAGGCGTAATACTCGCGGCACCAGGCCGTCCAGGCGATTCCCGAGACGACAAAGAGCGCCGTCACCACCACCCAGATGCGGGGCATCGGCCGGCTCAACCGGATTCGGCCTATAAAAATGTCTTTCATGCTGAATGGGAAAAGCGTACCGATCAAGCGGAACGAAGTCAATGCGCCGCCAGTCAGACAAGAGCGCCTTCCGCTGTGCCGCGGCTGGAGCAGCCAGCCACTTGCGAAGCGACGTGGGCCTGCCACTTGCGAATAACCGGCTCGACGTTTCCACCGTCTGCGGCCGCATGGACCACTCCACATTTATGGGTCATGGGCGTGACCCATATTTGACCCATAATGACCCGTATTTGACCGATAAATGACCCATAACCGGCGAATCGGGTCAGACCCGTGACCCGATATGCCCCGTAACCCCGTGGACCGATTCCTCCGCCCCAAACCGGCACGGCGGCGGTCCGCTGGAGCCTGGCGGAAGCGGAATGCCGACGCGCCGAAGAACCTTTATCCCGCTTTTCGCGGGAGCGCGGCGATAATGCCCGGCTTGCCCGGGGATCCTCCCCGCCGCGCGGAGTCGAGTCCCACATGTCTTCCGGGGTCCGGCAGCCGCCGGACTATGGGTAAAGGGGCTTGCCCTCCGTCTTGTCCACCGAAGCCCTGGGCGAAGGCGGTGCCCGCGCGCCGTTCGGTAAATGCGGGAGCATTCCTTGTGGGGGTGCCGCGCAGAAGGGGCGTGGCACAGGGGTGGTGGGGGTTGCGGGCGTAGGCGGATAATCACTGCTCACGATTCTCGGACGGATTTCTTTGGGTTTCTCGGCTGGCGTCATTTGTTGAATCTTTAGACGCGTCCCCAATGCCTTCCGGTGAAACCAATCTGCCTCGGAGTCGTATTCGGCACACCACGGAACATCTCTCTATGTCCTGCTATTGTCAGATAAAACGGGTCTTGGGGCGACCACCGTTCAGAGCGAACAGGCTCGTAAGTTGAAATATCCACTTCTTTTTTGCGCTCATCGCCTTTGGCATCAAGATAGTTGATCACAACATGAGCCTGCTGTCCCCAATCGCTAAAGCGAAACAGGACACGAGTTGGTGTTGAAGTGCCAATCACCTCAGTAATAAAGGATGGCCTTTCTGAATCAGGTGCAAGTGGCAGCGTTTCAAAGCCACAACCGACCAAGAACAGAGACGATGAAAGAACCAACAAAGCAATAAATCTGGATGCATTCATATGCTAGATACCGGGGACCAATGCTCGCACGAAGCAAGCAACGGCATCACGATTGCATTGGTTGCACGCTCTACTTCCACAGCCAGGAATCCATGACCACGCATTGCAGTCGTTTCTGGCATAACACTCATCATGAGTTTGGCACAGAAGAACAAGCCAACATTCATAAGTGGTAATATAGCGGACCGGTGGATGGCTGGGAAGCCTTTTTTCGGTTTTCGCGGCTATGCAATTAAAAGAGCGCTATGGATGTCCGCCACCTTCATGAACCCCATCCCGGGCTTCATGTGATCAGCACGGCGGTCAGGTTGTCGGAGGCGTAGTGCGGGTTCAGCATCCCCGACTCCTCGTCCACGAGTTTCCGGAGATAGTTTTCCAGTTCCCGCTCGAATTCCGTTTCCCGTTCGACATCGTCGAGGAACTGGCGGACCACGGCCAGGCTCCATTCGCCGGATTCGGCGTCCTTGGCGCTGGCATGGCGGTTGCGGGGGTCGGGTTCCAGCAGTTTCTTGAGCACCTGCGCGTAATGGGGCGTGCGCAAGGCGGCGTCGGGCAGGAAAAGCTGGATGTGGTTGGAAATCGAGGTCTTGAAGTCGAGGAGTTCCTTTTCGTCGAGCTCGGCGCGGCCGGTGATCTGCTGGCCGATCAGCATGTCGAGGGCGACCAGGCCGGTGCTGAAGAGGTCGGCCTGGGCGTAGCCCGGCTCGCGCCGGTGGATCTCGGGGGCCATGTAGAGGGGGCTGCCGAGCAGGATGTTCACGTGCTCCCCGACCCGGATGGCGCGGCCGAAATCGATCAGTTTTACGGTGCCCTGGATGTCGATCATGATGTTGGTGGGTTTGATGTCGCCATGGACGAAACCCTGTTCATGGAGGACGGAGAGACCCCGCAGCACGTTTCGGAGGATGTAGAGCGCCGCGCTGGGTTGGAAGTTGATGGCGCCACCCTCGATGCGGAACAGGAGCCGGGTGAAGCGTTGCCATTCCTCGGGCGTGCTGCGGCTGCGGGCCATCTCGACATGCTTGCCGTCGAGCAGGAATTGCAGGTCCACTCCGTCAATGGCCTGCATCTGCATATAGCCGATGCCGTTGCATTCCTCGTAGAAATCCCGCGAGACAAGGTTGATGTTGTTGATCGGCTGGAGCAGGGATATCTGCTGGGCAACCCGGCCCATGTCGGTCCAGTACTTTTCGGCGGACGAATAGATGCCCGGATCGAACAGCTTGATGGCGTACCGCGTGAGACAGCCGCGCGCGCCATGACGGGTGCCGAGAAATACGACGCCTTGCCGGCCGTGCCCCAGTTCCCTGACCAGTTGGTAGGAGACGGGATAGGGAATTGACCGGCTGTGCACGAGCGCCCGGTAACTGGCGATCAGCTCCGCGAATTCGGGATCCGCGGCCGGCGGCGGGCGGGTAGGCGCGGTCAGATCCTGGAGGCGCGAAGTCCGCCGCGATTCGTCCATCACCATCGTGTCCTGTTGATCTCCGTGCGTCATGGAAAGCATGATTGCACAACGCGGGCATGTCTTACAACGCCCTTTTCGATGCGAAAAGGCCGAAATTGACTGATGGGGGATGGTCTTGGCACAGGCGTGTTCCTCATGACCATCTTTGATCTTAAAAACAAGAATTGAAAACCGATTCCATTCGTGACACAGTCATCCCATGACAACAACCGATTTGCCAACATTCATTCAGGAAAACTACGAAATGCACGAATGGCGGCACGCTTGCGCCATACTCCAGCAGGACTTCCCGCAGGAATACAGGGATATTTGTGACGTGCTCAAACGATTTCGGCTTCTCAAGAGCCATATTGCAGTCGGCGGTGGCCGAAAATCCCAAGTCGCGGAATGGATTGACTCAGAGCTCTCAAAAAAAGGCTGGATCGAGAAGAACTTCCAGACGAGCATCACGGTTGACGAAAATGTCATGGAGTCGCCGACGCACGCCGTTGATTGCTTCAAGAGCCGAATCGCTTTGGAAATCGAATGGAACAACAAAGATCCGTTCTTTGACCGGGATTTAAATAATTTCCGTCTCCTCTTCGATCTTCGCGCGGTGTCGGTGGGGGTGATCATCACACGTTGCGATGAACTGCAAGACATTTTCGATTCCCTGGGTCGCGGATCTTCCTACGGCGCATCCACGACGCATATGGGAAAATTAATCCCACGCATACAAGGCGGAGGTGGCGCAGGCTGCCCGCTCTTGGTTTTTGGCATCCGGAGGTCTCTCTATGTCGAAGACGTTTAACATTCCCCAGACCTCAGCGGCCGAGGATCTTATCGGCAGGGTTCAAGGTCCATTTTCAACAATTTTGGCTGATCCGCCGTGGCGGTTCGAGAATCGAACCGGAAAAATGGCGCCGGAGCACCAAAGGTTACTCCGTTATCCCACCATGACAACGGAGGAGATTTTCGAATTACCGGTGAATCGCCTCGCGGCCGCACGAGCCCATCTGTATCTCTGGGTTCCAAACGCCCTCATTGCAGAGGGACTTGAGGTCATGAAACGGTGGGGGTTCACCTACAAAACGAACCTTGTATGGTACAAGATTCGGAAGGACGGAGGCCCGGACGGGAGAGGCGTCGGATTTTACTTCCGTAATGTGACCGAGATTGTCCTTTTTGGCATCCGGGGAAGCATGCGCACACTCGACGCGGGGCGAACTCAAACGAACATCCTTTCAACCCGGAAACGTGAGCATTCCCGCAAACCCGACGAATTGTATGACATCATCGAAGCCTGTTCCCCCGGCCCCTACCTGGAACTGTTTGCCCGGCATCCTCGCAAAGGTTGGTCGCAATGGGGCAATGAGGAAGTGGAAAACGTTTCTGAATACCCGCTTCAACATCGTGTCGAATCCCGACAGATGGTGTTGTTCGAAAAACAAAAGCGGAAATACAGATGAGATCAGGTTGCGAGCCATTTGTAATGGCGGACCAAGTGTCAAAGGAAGGAAACGAGTCGGCCAATCCCGGTTAATCCTGTGATATGCGTTGGCGCGCTTTTTCATATCCGATGTTTCGCTGCCTGCTCCTCTTGCCGGCGGGCATTTTGCTTTCCGGCTGTGCCACGACGGGAATGAAAGGGACTCCGTTTTACACCGGGTCGGAAGCGGCGTTCAAGGGCCCGGCCGAGGATCGCGTGAATCTCTGGCCGCTGGTCTATTATCGACAACCCACCTGGTCCATCCTCTGGCCGTTGATCGAACGGAGTGACGACCGTTTCGCCCTTCGTCCTTTCTATTCCGCTTATGATCTGGATCAAAAGCGCCCTGTCTATAATGTGCTGTGGCCCCTGGCCCAGTTTGACCGTCAGGCGGCGGACAACCGCGTGTTCCCGGTGTTCTGGGGCGACGATTACGCGGTCCTTTTTCCGTTCTACTGGCACTCCGGCTCGCCCTGGGCCCGGAGACCGGGCCATGATCTGTTGATTCCGTTGTGGTCGCTGAAGCGGTCGGGGCCAGATCGTTTCAGCCTGTACGCCCCATGGCCGCTGGTCCGGTTTTGGAAACAGCCCGATGGCCGGGGTTGGTATGCCTGGCCGCTGGCGGGAACTTTTCGCCATGCGGGAGACTGTTACCGGTA
Organism: Lentisphaerota bacterium; assembly: GCA_016199105.1. Taxonomy (GTDB): domain Bacteria; phylum Verrucomicrobiota; class Kiritimatiellia; order JAAZAB01; family JAAZAB01; genus JACQHI01. The sequence goes on from JACQHI010000077.1 coordinate 8,052, forward strand.
TCAAGCTTGGCCGCTGGCGCATCAATGGACCTCGTCGCCCGGCGATAGCCGGGGCTTCATTCTTTTGCCGTTGTTCGGCTATTATCGGGATCGCGAGGGCTCCCTATTCCTATCCCTGCCGTGGTCGTCGAGGTCGAAAACCGACGGCAGTTCCTGGCAGGTGTTGCCTCCGGTGTATTGGCGGGAAAAGAATCGCTACGATTCACGCCTGATGGTTTTGCCGTGGGTATCGGGCGGAACCCGCGACGGACGATCCCGATATCACGGTCTTTTTCCTGTCTATTTCCGTTCCACGGGCGAGCCGGCCAGCCGCTTTTATACCGTGTTGGGCGGATTCACCGCCGATCGTTTCCAACGCGATTGGTTGATTCTTCCCTTGCTGGCGAAAGGCCATGCGACCGCGCGCGATTCCGAGTATTGGTGGCTGGGTCCGCTGGCGCATTTCAAGAGAAGCGATGACCGGGCCGAATCCTATGCGTTTCCCTTCTACCTGTCGTCGAGGAACGGCGGGGATCGCCGTTTCCTGTCGCTCCCGTGGTCGTCGGGATCCGGCGCCCAGGGGGAGTCCTGGCAACTGGTGCCGCCGTTGATGTATCACGGCGTCGATCGGCAGGGGTCCCTCTGGATCACGCCGCTCTGGGCGCGCGGGGCGGACTCTGGCGGGACAAACGTCTGGCAGGTGCTCGCGCCCCTGTTCTATTCCAAAAGAACGGCGGATGAGCATCTCCTCGCCACATTGTTGGGCGGCTATCGCCAACGGGCGGACGGGCATCGCTGGATGATTTATCCGCTGTTATCGTGGGGAGGTCGGAATGCGAGGGGTTCCGATTACTGGCTTCTCGCCCCGCTGATTCATTATGGCTCCACGCCGGAAGGCCGTTCCCATCACGTGTTTCCGCTGTATTACTTCGACGAAGCCAGCCGGCGGCTGGCTTCGCCGTTGTTCGTTTCCTGGAAGGGGAAAACGGGAACAACGACCCTGGTCCCGCCGTTGCTCTCGTATGTCCATTCCAGTCCGGGATATCGGGATGCGTGGCTGGCCGCCGGCTTGGTTCGCTACGGCTGGGGGGAACGCGCCGGGCCCCGTCATGTCCTGCCGCTGTTCTATTCCAATCCGGATCGGGGAACCGTGCTTTCCCCCCTCTACGCGCGATGGAAGAAGGGGAATGTATCGCGCATCCTGTTGCCGCTCCTGCTTTCCGGAGGATCGTCCGGCGCCGGGGCGAAGACCCGCTGGGGTTTCCTGGGATTGTATTCCCACGGCGTTGACGCGGCCGGCCGGGAGAGAGGCCACTGTTTTCCGTTTTATTCCTATGCCCCGGATGGGAAATTCTACACGCCGCTGGTCGGCTGGAACAATCGCACCAACGGCTATCAGTATCTTCTGACCCCGCTGGCGGGCCTTCGCCGCGGCGACACGACGGGCGGCTGGCTGTTTCCCCTGTTTTCGCGCCGCGTAGCGACAGGCGAAGCCACCACGTGGGTGTTGTGGAACTACAATCACCGGAATGCCGGCCGCTCGCGTTCGGTGTTCTTTCCCTTCTACGGCTATACGGGTTACGGGGCCATGCCCGCCGCGGTCTCGAATGACCCACCCCAGGGGCATTACGGGAAAGACTTGTTCTACTTTCCCATCTGCTGGTATCGCCATGAAACCACGGTCAGCCGGCAAACCGGTCCGCGCATCGGCGTCAAGGCCGGCGCGCCGGCGTCCGGCGAACCTCCCTCCACCAACGTGACGATCCGGGTGGAAAAATCCAACGGCGTTTTTCCCTTCTGGCGCTATGCGAGCACGGAGAAAGACGGCCAGAACGACGCGAATGCCTCCGTTCTCTTCTGGCTGTATCGGTATCAGCGGGAGGTCCGGCCGGGTTCCGACCATGCGCTGGCCCGGGTGCTGTTCTGGCTGTATCGGTACGAGCGCGACAGCGGCAAGGTGACGGTGGATGTGTTCCCCTCCATCACCTACGACCGGAAGCCGGACGGGTTCAGGAAGATATCCTTCCTCTGGCGTTGCTTCCGCTACGAACGCGACGGACAGGGCCGCAAGAAGCTGGACCTGTTGTTCATTCCCGTTCTGCGGCAGAAGGGGCATCAATGACGGATTTACGGAGAAGCCCGCTGCGTCTTAATGTTGCGTGCTATTCCTGCTTGCGGCTCGCCAGTCCCGACTCTCCCGAGGTCGGGACGCCCATCGCCCCGATCCCGTGAGGGATCCTGCCGTTGGCGGGACAAGCGTTGGCCCGCGATGTCGCGTTCCCCGCGTCGGGGTCACTCACGCGATCCCACAGGGCGCCACGTGAGTCACGCCAAGGTGGTTGCGCGATGGCAACGCCACACACGTGGAAGAAGAGCAGGCTCGTAGCGCCTGCTCTACGCGGTCTGTCCGAGCGTCGGCCAGGGCGGGCGGACAAGCCATGGAGTCAATCGGAGACCCATATTGGAATGGCACTTACTAAAGTTCGCGGCGGTCGAGGCCGTCCGCCCTCCCGTGAGGGACGTTGGCCCGTCCCCGTGAGGGGCGTTGCCCCAACGGGGCTCACGCCCAACGGGACTCACGTCCAG